>NZ_JBWKXF010000044.1:0-48607 GCF_059422645.1 Pseudomonas sp. GW821-FHT01C01
GGCCCGCTCCCACAGGGTGCAGCGTTGTCCTTGTGGGAGCGGGCTTGCTCGCGAAGGCGATGTACCAAACACCCAACAAATATCAGGAATACACAGGCCAGCTATCCACAATCCGCCCACCCCGAACCGCCAGCAAATCCCCAAACTGCAACAACACCGACTCCGTCTGGGTCGGCCGCAAAAATACCTGATCCTCAACCGTCAGCCCCACCGCCGCCGAACCATTGACCATTTCCTGGTTCGAGCTGCGGCCATACACCCCATTGCTCTGCAACCCCGGTGGCGATTCGAACTCCGCCATCCAGTTACCACCATAGATAAAAAACGTCTCGCGCTGATTGGTGTCCCACCAGGAAAACAACCTGGACTTATCATCCAGCGCTGGAATATTCACCGCCCCGGTGCTTTTCAACACCGGCGTGGCGATATAAGCGGCTGGCACATGCTCCACCAGTGACGGCAAATCATAGTGAGTGGGCTTGAGCATCGCCGTCCCCACCGACACTTCGCTGCTGAGCTGTTCGTGCTCATGCAGGCGATAGCTCGGGCTGCCGGCCGTATTGAGGGTCAATCCTTCGTGCCACAAACCGGGGTATTGCTGACGAGTGAAATCGACGCAGCGGTTGTAAATCACCATCACCTTGGCAAACAGCTCTTCGGGCGATCCCAGAATCCCCGGCACGCCCATGCCCACGAACGGGTCGTAGCCCATGAACCCGGCGAATTCCAGGTGCTGCGGATGCTGGCTGATCAGCGCCAGCATCTGCCCGAGTGCGCCAAGGTCACGGATACCACCGCGATGCAGCCCGACATCCAGCTCGATGTTCACCCGCATTCGCGTGCCCAGCCCCTGAGCCAGGGCGAGGTATTGCTGCAAACGCTCTGGTGTATCGAGCAGCCATTGCAATTGCTTCGCAGGGTCGAAAGGCCCCTTGTGCGACTGATAAAACAACTCCGCCGAACGCACCGGCAGCGGCTTGCCCAACAGAATATCGGCCTCGGGAAACTGCACGGCGTCATGGTTGAGAAACGGTTGGTGAAACGACATCAGGCGTTGCGTGCCGGCGCGCTTGGCGATGTAGGCCAACAGCCCCGGTGCCGGCAGTGATTTTTCCACCAGACGCAGGTGTTTGCCGCCGCGCTTGACCGATTGCATCACCACATCGATGTTGTGATCCAGCCGATCAAGATCGATCAGTATCACCGGTCGCATCGGGCCGTGGTCCTTGAGTTCGCGGTTCAGCGTGCGGAAATAATCGCTGTACGGCGCACCTCGGTCACCCGGCCGCAGCCACGCCCCGACACCCACCAACAAGGCGCCGACGCCTGCGCTGCCGAGCAAAAATTTGCGGCGATTGACGGCCATCAGCTCACCCCCAGAATGGATGACAAATGCGCATTGAGAAATTTGCCGCTGGGGTCGAGTGCCTGCCGCACCTGAATGAACTCCTGCCAGCGCGGGTACAGCGGTTGCAGGTTTTTCGCGTTCAGCGTATGCAACTTGCCCCAGTGCGGCCGGCCGTTGTACTTCCAGAAAATCGGCTCGATGGCGGCGAAAAAGTTGTGATGATCCATCTGGTAATGCTGGTGGACCGAGATCGAACAGCTGTCGCGGCCTTCGAACATGCTCAGTGGAATGTCATCGGCTTTGACGTAACGGTATTCAATCGGAAACCAGGTGCGCAGGTCTTTGTCCTGGATCAGTTTGAGGATCTCGCGCAAACACGCCGGACCATATTCGGCCGGCACGGAATATTCCATTTCGTTGAAACGCACCGTGCGCACGTTGGCGTAGATGTCGAACGAGTCGCCCACCCGCTCATCGAAGCTGGCCAGGTGGCGCAGGTTATTGAGCATGGTGCGGCGCAGGTCCGGGAAGTCGCTGGCGTATTTGTCGATCTTCTCGATCAGCGTGACAAACTCGTTGCCGCCCTCCTCATCCGCCGGGACCGGCGGTGTGGCCGGGTCGGTGGTTTCGTTCAGGGCGATCGACAAGGCGTAGTCGGAATGGGTCACCACGAGCATTTCCCAGTGCTGGTTTTCCCGGGTGTTTTTGTCCAGCTCCTCCAGCAACTCTTCGGTTTTGGCAATCCACTGGCGCTCCCTCAGGCGATACGCCGGACGGTTTTGCAGACGAATTTTCGTGGCTACCCCGAGTGCGCCTAGCGACACCCGCGCCGCGTTGAACACCTGCGGATGACGCGTACTGTCGCAGTCCAATACCTCGCCAGTGGCGGTCACCAACTGCAAGCCACAGACATGCGCCGAATAAGATTGAAAATTCTTGCCGGTACCGTGGGTCGAGGTCGAGATCGCGCCGGCAAGGGTCTGGTAATCGATATCGGCCATGTTTTGCAGGGCCTGGCCGATGTCTTTGAGCGGCGTGCCCATGCGTGACATCGGCGTGCCGGCGGCGAACTCTGCTTGCAGCGTTTGCGGATCGTGATCGAGCAAGCCCGAGAAATAGCTCAGCGACAGCAAAGTGCCGTCGGTGGGCACCAGCGCGCTGAAAGAATGCGCCGAGCCCACTGGACGTATCTTGCCGGGGGCCTGGCGCACCACTTGAGTCAACTCATCCAGGTTCTTTGGCGCCAGCCGCGCCGCCGGCAGGCAACTCTGGCCACCCGACCAGTTGCGCCAGGGAATCAGCCGTGGCGCGCGCAACAGCTCGGCCAGTGCCGGCGATGAGCCGAGCGCGGTAAAGGCGCCAATGACGCTCGCCCGTTGCAACAACTGACGCCGTGTCAGGTCCATCGTCATGAATCGCACCCTGCCGTTCTTGTTATTGGATTTGCTGGCCGGACATAAAGGCAATCAGCGCCAGGAACTGCTCTTGCGAACACTGCATGCACATGCCCATCGGCGGCATGCCGTTGTAACCGTTGATCGCGTGATCGAGCAGCGTGTAGGCGCCCTGCACCACCCGTGGTTCCCAGGCCTTTAGGTCACCGGTCAGCGGCGCCCCGGCCGACGGGTTGGCGTGGCAAAGCTTGCAGCTGTTGTCGTAAACCTGCGCCAGCTCGGCGTCGGCGGGCCTCGCGGCGCCGGCTTCGTTACGGCTCGGCGGGTTTTTCGGCTCTTCGCCGCACCCCGCCAGCAACGCCGCAAAGACACCCCCCACCAAGGCCAAACAAAGGCTAGGCTTTTCAGTTAGTCGGCTTGCCCGCATGGCTGTCCTCTCATTGGCTGCCCGGTCGGCCGGGTGCAGCTTTTTTGTTGTGATCAAGGAGAAATCAACACTAAGGCACTCCACGCGGGCAGGTTGAGGGCATTGGGGGCCAACAAGGGGCGCTTCTGAGGCCATGACTGAGAGTGTCGATAAATCCGCGATCCATCACGCCGTGCGGCAAAACGCTGAGATGAGTCATGACAAGGGTTGCTGAGGTCTGCTAAAACGATTCATCAGTGCATCACCCAATCCAGAGGGGTAGCGACATGACCACAGCCAATATTCTCCAAAACCTGTTCCCGAGCCCCGCCGACATCCCGGAAAAGTACCGCCTTGACGGCCAGACCGAACAACGTGAGTACCTGGTCGATGGCGAACTGAGAACCTGGAACGGGCCACTGGCCCAGGTCCGCAGCCCGGTGTACCTGGCTGGTGCCAATGGCGATGAGCAAGTGATCCTCGGCAGCACGCCGCTGCTGGATGCCGACACCGCGCTGACCGCCCTCGACGCGGCTGTCCGCGCCTACGACCGCGGCCAGGGATTGTGGCCGACCATGCGCGTGGCCGAGCGTATCCAGCATGTCGAAACTTTCCTCGGGCGCATGCGTGAGCAGCGCGACGCCGTGGTCAAGTTGCTGATGTGGGAAATCGGCAAGAACCTCAAGGACTCGGAAAAGGAGTTCGACCGCACCTGCGACTACATCGTCGACACCATCAACGCGCTGAAAGAACTCGACCGTCGTTCCAGCCGTTTCGAACTTGAACAGGACACCCTCGGCCAGATCCGTCGTGTGCCGATGGGCGTCGCCCTGTGCATGGGACCTTACAACTATCCGTTGAACGAAACCTTCACCACGCTGATCCCGGCGCTGATCATGGGCAACACCGTGGTGTTCAAGCCGGCCAAACTCGGCGTGCTGCTGATTCGCCCGCTGCTGGAAGCCTTCCGCGACAGCTTCCCGGTCGGGGTGATCAATGTCATTTACGGCAGCGGCCGCGAGACGGTCAGTGCGCTGATGGCCAGCGGCAAGATCGACATCTTTGCCTTCATCGGCACCAACAAGGCCGCCAGTGACCTGAAAAAACTCCATCCAAAACCACACCGTTTGCGCGCGGCGCTGGGCCTGGATGCGAAAAACCCGGGCATCGTCCTGCCGGAAGTGGATCTGGACAACGCCGTCAGCGAAGCAGTCACCGGTTCGCTGTCTTTCAATGGCCAGCGCTGCACAGCGTTGAAAATCCTCTTTGTCCACGAAGACGTGGTCGAGTCCTTCATCGAGAAATTCAATGCCAGACTGGCTACGCTCAAACCCGGCATGCCTTGGGACAGCGGCGTATCCCTGACGCCACTGCCTGAGTCGAGCAAGGTCGACTATCTGCACTCACTGGTGACGGACGCCGAGAGCAAAGGCGCCAAAGTGGTCAACCCCAACGGCGGCGAGGCCCGAGCGTCGTTTTTCTACCCGGCGGTGCTTTACCCGGTCACCCCGCAGATGCGCGTTTATCAGGAAGAACAATTCGGCCCTGTGGTCCCCATCGTGCCGTACCGTCATCTGGATACCGTGATCGACTACGTGCTGGAATCGGACTTCGGCCAGCAGTTGAGCATCTTCGGCACCAATCCGGTCGCGGTCGGCCGCCTGGTGGACACCTTCGCCAATCAGGTCGGGCGCATCAACCTCAATGCCCAGTGCCAGCGCGGCCCGGACACCTATCCCTTCAATGGTCGCAAGAACTCGGCCGAGGGCACCTTGTCGGTACATGACGCACTGCGGGTGTTTTCGATCCGCACATTGGTGGCCACCAAGTTCCAGGAGACCAACAAGGACCTGATCAGCGAAATCATCAGCGGCCGCAGTTCGAGTTTCCTGACGACCGACTACATCTTCTGAGGAGCACCAGCCTGAGCACATCCAGAGCCCATTGGCTGCCACCGTTGCTGCGCCGACTGCTGCGTCCGTTGCTGGACCCGTATCGGCGCTATCGCCACGCCCGGGTGATTCACGCCGTACGCGTGTCGCTGGGGTTGCTGGCAACGATCCTGCTGACCACCGGCATCCATCTGCCCCACGGTGAGTGGGCGTCGGTGACCATGCTGGTGGTAATCGGCGGCTTGCAGCACCACGGCAACATCGGCAAGAAAGCCGCCGAGCGCGCCATCGGCACCTTGATCGGGGCCGGCGTCGGCCTGGCGTTGGTGGCACAACAGGCCTGGCTCGGGATGCCCTTGCTGACCTATTTCGCGATGTCGGTGGTCTGCGGTTTTTTCTCGTATCACGCCATCGGCAAAGGCGGTTACACCGCACTGCTGTCGGCGATTACCGTGTTCATCGTCGCCGGGCATGGCGACAACCCGGTCACCGATGGCTTGTGGCGAGGGGTGGACATTCTGATCGGCATTGCCCTGGCCCTGGTGTTTTCCTTCGCCCTGCCGCTGTACGCGGTTTACTCCTGGCGCTACAAT
Source organism: Pseudomonas sp. GW821-FHT01C01 (assembly GCF_059422645.1). NCBI lineage: Bacteria > Pseudomonadati > Pseudomonadota > Gammaproteobacteria > Pseudomonadales > Pseudomonadaceae > Pseudomonas > Pseudomonas sp. GW821-FHT01C01. The sequence goes on from NZ_JBWKXF010000044.1 coordinate 5,634, forward strand.
CTGGCCGATGCGCTGCGTGATTGCGCGAAAATTTACGGGCGCATCATTGACGGTCAAGCCATCACTGCCGACGAACACCTCAAACTCATGACCCGCCTGAACGCGGTGATGGTGCAACTGCGCTCACTGATGCCTTCGGTGTCCAAGGAAGTGAAAATTTCCATGACTGACCTGGATGCCATCCAGCGTAACTTGCGCATGTGCGTCAGCACCCTGGAAATCCTCGGCAATACCCGACCGGACGCCAATGACCCCGAGGCGATGACGCTCCTGCAAACGGCATTGAAAGCTGAACACCGGCAGATTCGCGTGCAATTGATCGGCATGGCCCGGGCATTGAAATCCGGCGCCTGCCAGCGGCTCAGTCGCCCCATCAGTTTGCCCGCTGTCAGCCTCGACGCGCCGGTCTACAACACCCTGGACGGGTATCGCTTGTTGACTCAACAACTGGCCGCCAACATCAGCGAGATGCGCCAGCGACTGGTCAGGAGCGCGCCGCACTGGAACATCTGATGCCTGCGTAGCGGCTTACGGCGTCACCGTACGCCGAAATTTCAGCGACCACCCTTGCTGCATGCCGGCAGCGGCCAGCAGGATTGCCGCGACCCCGATCCATTGCAGCGCCTCCAGGCGATGGCCGAAGGCAACCCAGTCGACGAAAATCGCCGCAATCGGGTAAATGAAGGACAGCGCGCCTGTCAGCGCAGTCGGCAGTTTTTGAATCGCGCCGTACAGCAACACGTACATCACACCGGTGTGCACCATACCCAGTGTCACCAGGCTGGCCCACGCACTCGGCGCCTGCGGCAGTGCCGAAAAATGCGCAAATGGCGCGAGCAACAACACGCCGGTGCTGACCTGGATCAGCGCGATCAAATGCGGCGGGGTTCCAGTCAGGCGCTTGATGATCAGCGCGGCAATCGCGTAGAGAAACGCCGCACCCAACGCCAAGGCGATGCCCATCAGGTAATCGCTGCCGCTCTCGCCCTGGCTGCCATGGGCGCTGACAATGGCCAGCATCCCGAGAAACGAAACGCCCAGCCAGACGAGTTTCTGCGTGGTGATTTTTTCGTTGAGGAACAGCGCCGCCAGCCCAACCAGCATGAACGGCTGGACGTTATAAACGGCGGTGCCGATGGCAATTGACGCCCGGGAATAAGACGCGAACAACAGCACCCAGTTGCCGACAATCGCCACCCCGCTGAGCACCGCCAGCAGGAAGGTCGTGCGAGTCAAAATGCCGGGGCGCAGAAAGCCGAAAGCTGCGCAAATCAACAGCAAGGTACCGGCACCGAACAGGCAGCGCCAGAACACCACATCCAGCACCGGTTGCCCGGACACCAGCACGAACCAGCCAATGGTGCCGGAGATCAACATGGCGGCCGTCATTTCGAACGAACCGCGGCGTAGGGTTTTGTCCATCATCAGACTCCTGTATTTGTGGCCAAAGTATGCCAATGCACCCAGGCGCTACTCCAGTGCAAAAAGCAGGCTAAACTCTGGATCTGCCTTTTTTATCAAGGCTGTTTTTAAAAAATGCCTAACAGAGGTTTTCGCCATGACCGATGACATCGACCAGGTGCTGATCACGGCCCTGATGGAAGACTCGCGACGCTCGCTCAAGGCACTGGCGCAAATCAGTGGCCTGTCCTCCCCCAGTGTTGCCGAGCGTCTGCGCCGCCTGGAAGAGCGTGGCGTGCTCAAGGGATACACCGTTGAAATCGACCCGAAATGCTTTGGCTATCAACTTCAGGCCATCGTGCGTATTCGCCCGTTGCCGGGGCAATTGCAGGAAGTGGAACGGCAAATCATGGCCATTCCCGAATTCACCGAGTGCGACAAGGTGACCGGCGACGACTGTTTCATTGCGCGCCTGCATGTGCGCTCGATGGAACAACTGGACACCCTGCTCGACCGCCTCAACACCCACGCTGAAACCAATACGGCGATCGTCAAGAAAACCCCGGTCAAGCGCCGGTTGCCGCCCATGGCGTGAGTGATATTTGTTTCAGACTGAAGTAGATTGATCGTTTCCGGCGAAGGATTGACGGTATGAAAACTCAGGCAATGCTACTCGTGGCGATGCTGCTTGCGGGTTGTGGCACGATTCAAACGGTTGTGCGCAGCGACGAAGTGGCCGCAAAGGACCTGAAGGACCAAAAGAGTTATTGCGGCGCGGTACCGCGAATCTACAGCGGCGTGACCTACGATTTTTGCTACCTGAATGCGCCCCTCGAAGAGGGTCGGGATGCGCAGGTACATGGTCCCGCCCCCGCTTTAGTGCTGCTCGACGCAGTCGTGTCCGGGGCGATGGATACGTTGCTGCTGCCCTACACCATCTACCGGCAACAAGCCGACGGCAGCATTGTCATTGCCGAGTAATCCTGAATTCCAGGTAATAAAAAACCCGCCTGAGCGGGTTTTTTACTTCAAGGCCGACGATCAATCATCGCGCCCCATGATGCCGAACAGCTGCAACAGGCTGACGAACAGGTTGTAGATCGATACATACAGGCTGATGGTGGCCATGATGTAGTTACGCTCGCCGCCATGAATGATGGCGCTGGTCTGGAACAGAATGCAGACCGAGGAGAACAGCACGAAACCTGCGCTGATCGCCAGTTGCAGACCGCTGATCTGGAAGAACATGCCCGCCAGCGTCGCACCCAGCAGCACGAAGAAGCCTGCAGTGATGAAACCGCCGAGGAAGCTCATGTCCTTGCGGGTAATCAGCACATACGCCGACAGACCGCCGAACACCAGCGCCGTCATCGCGAAAGCCGAGCTGACCACTTCAGCGCCGCCCTGCATACCCAGGTAACGGTTGAGGATCGGGCCAAGCAGGAAACCCATGAAACCGGTCAGGGCAAATGCCGACACCAGGCCCCAGGCCGAATCACGGAGTTTGTTGGTGAGGAAGAAAAGACCGTAGAAGCCGATCAGCACCACAAAAATATTCGGGTAGCCAACACGCATCTGCTGGGCAACGTAGGCTGTCACACCGCTGAATGCGAGGGTCAGGGCGAGCAAGCCGTATGTGTTGCGCAGGACGCGGCTAACCTCTAGCTGCTCAGCCTGCACGCTGTTATTAACTGCGTAATCCTGTTCGCGCATGGCGACACTCCTGTTGGTTTGAAACGTTCAGTCGCAAAGATCATAACAGACGCTCTGTAACAAGCTATGCAGAGAGTTTGACAGTGTGTTTCATTCAGGTATTATGGCGCCCGCAACGCAAACGGAGGTGTGGCCGAGTGGTTTAAGGCAACGGTCTTGAAAACCGTCGACTGTAACAGGTCCATGAGTTCGAATCCCATCGCCTCCGCCATCTTTATACGACAAAGCCCTGATTATTCAGGGCTTTGTCGTTTCTGGGGGTTGGTGAAAATCCGACTACACCCGAAGCGTTACAAAACTTTTCGGCTGGCGTTACAAAACTATCCCGTTTTCCCCGCCTTTCCGCATCCTGCCAGCACCCCCGAGCACCGCCCGAGAAATCCTGCTGCTACGCTGAAAACTCCACGGAGGATTCGCGATGCCAAACTCTGACCTGCTCCCTTCCCTGCCGTTCAAGCTCAACGAAAACCAGCTCGCCCTGGAAGCCATCGACAAGAATGAAGAGCTCATCCAGATGACGCTGGTGGTGCTGATGACACCCAAGCGGCTGCTTTCACCCTGTGGATTCAACGGGTCGGTGAAACAGGGCCGCCACTCATGAAGGAGAAAGTCGCCATCTGCGCTCTGGGCAGCTTCAACAAAACTGAACTAATTTAACCTGCAAGCTTCGGGTGCTTCCTGCTTCGGCATCGCAACGAGCGTCACCGCAAGCCCATTTGTACGCGGCACCTTTGGGAAAAAATCAGTGCTCAGCATGAGTCTCCTGGCGTTATTCCTAATAGCGATCCACTGCCTGCCGGCAAGGAGTTGTGATGCGCGCCACAGCGTTTTCAATCGGTGGACCTGCCCCTTGGTTCCATTGCCGCACTCAACAAAGAGAGCGCTTTTGTTTCGACACTATTGCCGGTCGATATGTAGTGCTTTCTTTTTTCGGTTCTGCGGCTGATCTCGCATCAATTAAAGTTCTGGAAGGTGTTCAGGCCCATCGCCAGCGGTTCAATGACGATCACGTCTGCTTCTTTGGTGTATCCGTAGATCCAGATGATGAAAAGCTGAAGCGGGTAGAAAGTTCGATACCTGGCATGCGCTTCATCTGGGATTTCGATCGGTCAGTTAGTAAGCTCTACGGTACATTGCAGCTAGACGGCAGCATCAGGCAAATGACCTATGTGCTGGATCCTGCACTGCGTGTCCTGGCCATCGTCCCGATAGAGGCACCGGTTGATAACCACGTCCCCTCATTAATGCGCTTTCTGGATAAATTACCCGCACTGGCGCCGCCACATACCGCCACTCCACACGCACCAGTCCTGGTGATTCCCCGTATATTTGAGCCCAAGCTGTGTAAAGCACTAGTAAGTTACTACGACGAACGTGGCGGAGAGGACTCCGGGTTTATGTTGGAGCAGTCGGGTAAAACCGTCCACATCACCGACCATGGCCACAAGCGACGTCGTGACTGCGTTATTGAAGACGACGCTCTATCCAAAGCATGTTCGTTGCGTATAGCCAACCGTCTGCTTCCAGAGCTACATAAAGCGTTCCAGTTCAATGCCACTCGAATGGAGCGCTATCTGGTGGCCTGCTACAACAGCGAGGAAGGCGGACATTTCCGGCCCCATAGGGATAACACCACGAAGGGTACAGCGCATCGCCGTTTTGCCGTTTCCCTGTTTCTTAATTCGGGAGAGTACGAAGGCGGTTTTCTGCATTTTCCAGAATTTGGAAAAGCGCTTTACAGCGCCCCAACGGGAGGGGCTGTGGTGTTTTCGTGTTCACTTTTGCACGAAGCCACTCCCGTAACCAAAGGTCGCCGTTATATGTTTCTCCCGTTTCTATACGATGATGCTGCTCGCGTCATTCGAGAAGAGAATCTCCCATTTCTTGGAAGCTGACTGGTGCTCAACACAATTCAGCTGTCACTTCTGTTCCCTTCTTCGTTGATTGGGATTATCTACGCTGGATCAAAGCAGTTCCGACCCAGCACCTACCGTGAGAACCAAATCTTTTCCTGAGAGTGAAGTCGAGGTAGCGATCAGCACACCGCCTGTACCGTGACAGCACCGGACAAGGCAATTACAATTTGATTAACATCTAGCGACTGAGTGATTGAATACCCCATGGAAAGCAAGACTGCGCGCCTCACCGTGCTCATTGACCCCATCAAGAAAAAAGCTTTCGAGGAACTCTGTGCAGCACAAGACCTGACGCCTTCACAGGTGGTCCGTCAACTGATCCGTGACTACCTGGACACTCACGGTGCCAGCTATTCGACCAAGAGTAAGCATGCCACCAGCACCAAGTCATAACCCAACACGGGCAGTTAGCCTCTAGAGGGTCGACGTACCCTCTACGTGACTGATAGCGTTGGCCAGTGCGGTGTTGAAATCGACGTGGTAATGCTCTGCGCCGATTGCTTGCAGGATCCCCACCCTATCGAGCTTGTTGAGCACCTTGGTATTCGCCTCACAAAGCTTCACGACGATATGCCGCTTGTGCAGCTGCTGAATGACCTCCTCCAGAACCTGCAAGCCAGTGATATCCATGAACGGTACGCGCTTCAAACGGATAATCAGCAGGCGGGGGTCGGTATGGGTCTGAGCCAAGACGCGCTCGAAGGTCTCAACCGCACCAAAGAACAATGGCCCTTCAATCGTATAAATCAATGTCCCTGGCGGCAGGCGAGTATGCCCATTGGCCCTCAGCTCTTCTTCAAGCTCGTGCTCGACTACCTGTTGCACCTCCACAGATGAGGCCATGCGGCGCATGAAGTGCAGCATCGCAAGAATGACGCCGATATTCACGGCGATCACCAAGTCGCTGAACACTGTGAGGCTGAAGGTGATGAGCAGGATGGATACGTCTGCGCGTGGGGCTCGCTGGACCATGCGCTTGAAGTGCTTCAACTCGCTCATGTTGTACGCGACCACGAAAAGAATGGCGGCCAGGGCGCACAGCGGTATGTTTGAGGCCAGAGGTGCCAGAAACAGAATAATAAGCACCAAGGTGACCGCGTGCGTAATGCCGGCCAGCGGGCTCGTGCCGCCGTTGCGGATATTGGTTGCAGTGCGGGCAATGGCCCCGGTTGCTGCGAAGCCGCCAAACAATGGCGTGACCAGGTTGGCCAACCCCTGACCGATCAGTTCCTGATTGGAGTCGTGCCTGGTGCCCGCCATGCCATCGGCCACCATTGCGGACAGCAAAGATTCGATTGCTCCAAGCATGGCGATAGTGAACGCCGGACCAATCAAATCGATGACGCGAGACAGCGTAATTTCAGGCAGGCTAAACGCTGGAAGGCCTTGAGCTATGCCACCAAATGCGCTGCCAATTGTGGCTACCCCCTCGAAATGAAAGGTTGACTGTATCGCTGTAGCTACCGCCATTGCGATTAGCGGGCCAGGTACGCGTTTGAGTACGGGAATTTTGGAAGCGGTGATGACCAGGAAAAGGCTAAGTACCGCCAGCAGGGTGGTGGCTACATGAAGATCCGGGAGCGCCTGGAGCAGATGCCAGAGCTTTTCATGGAAATGCTCTCCACTGATCGTCGGTAAACCGAAAAAGTCTTTCCACTGTCCGACCCAGATGATCACGCCGATGCCCGCGGTGAATCCGACAATCACCGGGTCGGGAATGAACTTGATGATTGCACCGAGCCGGGCAAATCCCAGCAATAACAGGATGGCCCCCGCCATCATCGTGGCGATTTGCAAACCGTCAACACCATGCTTGGCCGTGACTCCCGCCAGAATCACGATGAACGCACCTGTCGGCCCGGCAATCTGCAAGCGGCTTCCCCCAAAGAGTGAAACCAGCAGACCACCGATGATCGCGGTGTAGATGCCTTGCTCAGGTTTGACGCCAGACGCAATGGCAAACGCCATTGCCAAGGGGAGCGCCACGACCCCGACGATCACGCCAGACACCACATTGCGAAGCCAGTGTCCTCGCCCCAACAACCCCGCCTTCCATGCCTCACCTATCGCAATCATGGCTAGCTCCTCAGTGGATGCATGTGCATAATATTATCATACTGTGATAATCGAAATGCCCTTGATCCACCGCTTCATGCGGCTGGAGATGTTTATAGTGAAAGCTCAGATGGAGCTGGGCGGGCATGCACTGCAAATAGAGAATTTTGAGAACGCGCGTAGCGTGGTGACTGACATGAATCGTAAAGCTGTGAAAAACAAACATGCCGAAGGCGTGACCTTTGACACCCATGTGATCGCAAACCCGACCAACCCCAAGGAGTGGATTGTGTTCTTCAAGAAGGACGCCGGGAGAAGTTACTTCTTGGTTGATGACAACGAGGAAGTCGAGTCTTTCGGGCATCTGGATGACTTGATCGCCGAGCTTCGAGACCTGGGCCTCAAGACCGCTGAAATCCACTTTTAACCCTTGGATCACGCCCTGCAGACATGATCATGTCAGTGAAGATCGAGTATCTAGCCAGTCAAAGTCGCTACATCGGGGCTGGCTCCAAAAACGACGACATAATCGAAGACGGAGCGGCGGCGCGGGCAACGGCCTTGCTTGCGGCGGCAGCGCAGGAATGGCCGCTGGCTTCATTGGCTGCGAGGCGACTGGCAAGGTTGTCGGCTGCAGTCATCACTTTTCTCCAGACATAAAAAATCCCACAATAGGCGGGACTCAATGGCTAAGCTGTACGCTCCACACATGGAGGTGTTTATGAAGTACACAACGATTTTTCTGGCTGTCGCTTTGCTCGGTGGCTGCTCCTCGTACAGTGAGCGCGGTACTGGTGAAGGCGGAAGAGAAATAACCAGCAAGGGCTACTCCGTCCGTTGTGATGCCACACCGGCTAATCAACCAGGCTGCTACACACCACCGCCATCGTGGTCTTGGTGGCCCTCAAACAACATCAAATTGAAGTTGGGCGCGAACTGACACGATCTTCGCATCGTACGATGATGACACCGGACTGACCGCTATCGGCTGAAGCGGTCATTCACCTGGGGCGAGCAAAATCAGTAATGCCAACGCCCCTTCAGGGGTTGCCATCCAATGCTCCAGCTCACGTCTGGCAGCCCGAAATGCAATGTGGAGAATGCTTCCCGAAACTGGTTATCGAACGCTTCGTCTTTCTTGAACCATTTCTGTGGCCCTGCCTGCTTTCAAAACGCTATGACCACCAGTGGTGTGTGGGGCGAATCACTTGCTGTATTGGCCAGTATCAAATCCTCACATTGAATAGCGCACCGTATGGCGCAATCTATGCTCAACCTGATTATTGGGTTGGTGCACGTCAACCGTCAGTTTGCGAATGGAAAAGCGAGATGGTCATTTTCGATGATCGGTCCGCGGAAGATATTACGTAGCGTGGCGACTGCCACCGGTCGCTGGGACACCTCCGCGCCCTTGATGCGCGGCTCGATGATGTGCATGTAAGCCAGCTCATACTCATTGAGCCGTGCGGCGAAATAGCCAAAAGTCGCTTCAGGGTTACTGTCCGAGATGTTTCCCCCCTGCCCGCTTGGCGAGACGCGGATACCAACTCTGCCAGGGCCCCACACCGAGATCATCGCATCCAGTATTTCGAGAGAAAACCGGGCGCGATTTTCCAGACTCCCTCCATAGGCATCGGTGCGTTTGTTGGTTCCATCCTGAAGGAAGGTGTCAACGAGATAGCCATTGGCATTGTGCAACTCCACACCATCAAACCCTGCTTCCTTTGCCCGCACGGCGGCTATACGGAAGGACTCCACCAATACCGGAATCTCCCAAAGTTCGATCGCCCGATGAGGTGAGTTCGGCATCCAGCCATCCTGGGTCAGCACCTGGGTTTCAAATGGCACCACAGAGGGCGCAATGGGTGCTCTACCTCCGCTCAGGCTGACATGGGAATGACGACCACAGTGAGCGATTTGCATGACAATCTGACTGCCTTTGGCGTGAACCGCATCAGTGATTTTACGCCAGGCATCAACGTGTGCCTGGGTGTAAATGCCCGGGGCGCCAAGGTAGCCACGACTCCCATGGGAGGGGTGGGCGCTTTCGGTAATCTGCAAGCCGCCTTTTGAAGCACGCTGGCGATAGTACTCAATCATCATTGCACTGGGGCTTTCATCCGTCTCGGCGCGTAATCGCGTCGTAGGGGCATGGACAACTCGATGAGTAAGGTCGATCGCACCAAGGCGAAGGGCTTCGAAGAGTTCACGTGCAGTAGTCATGACAACAATCTCCATCGCCCGGCACCAATGCGCCAAGCTGTTCAAATTGGGCCAACAGCGGCGGCTTGGCCGAAGCCGCGGAACACCGTTTGCATTCATCGCAGCCGTCGCCCAGCCTCGCGCCGTCTTGCTTGCTACTTCAGGTAGCGCGCCGCGCACCGTCGCAAAAGAACCATGGAAAGCCGATGCGTAAATTCCTGCTTGTTGTCAGGCCGACGCGCCCGCGCGCTTTGAAACCTGGTCGTACCAGCGCTTCAGGGCGACATGTTCCTCCGGTACGGGGAAGTCGATCGCTTTAGCCGCAAAATCCACGGTGACCAAGGCCGTGATATCGGCCACGGAGAAGCGATCACCCGCCACGAACGGAACCCCAGCCAAACGGGCATCAAGGTCGGCGAAGAAGTTCTTCACCCGCAGCTTGCTGCGCTCGGCCAGTTCCGGGATTTGCTCGTAGTCATAGGGGCCTGCAATCGCGCGCCCCTTGAGGCCCGGTGCGGCATTGCGGATGGCCTCCATGACGGTCGCGAAACCTTCCTGTTCGGCGCGCCGCTCCCACATCGTGATTAATGCCTTTTCCATTGCGGTCTCGCCGAGCAATGGCGTTTGCGGATAGGCCTCTTCAAGGTATCGGATGATGGCAGGCACCTCCCCGATGGCGGTGCCGTCTTCCAGCACCAGAGTCGGAACGACCCGGCGCGGGTTGATCGCACGGTAGTCCTCGGAATGCTGTTCACCTTGGCCCAGATCGACCGGGACGAGCGGAATCGACAAGCCCTTCTCGGCGAGAAAAATGCGCACGCGCCGCGAGTTGGGCGAGCCCGCGGATTGATAGAGTTTGAGTGTATTGGCGGTCATGGCTTGATTTCCTTTGTGAGAACTCAGAGGTAGAGCAATTTGATGACGGGCACGGGTCATGAAGCGGTCTTGCCGCCGTTGACTCGAATGATTTGGCCGGTAATGAAGGTCGCCTTACCGGATGCGACAAACACAATGGCGTCGGCAATCTCTTCCGGGGCTCCGGCACGCTTGAGTGGAACACTCATCAGGAAAGCGGCTTTGCGCTCGGCCGTACCGGTTAGCCGGTCGAGCATCGCTGTCTGAACCGGTCCAGGGGCAACTGCATTGACCCGCACACCGGAGGCTGCACCCTCAAGAGCAGCCGACTTGGTCAGACCTTCCACGGCATGCTTGCTGGCGGTATAGAGGGATAAATTAGCGCCACCACGTTCGCCCATCGTTGACGAAATGTTGATGATGCTGCCGTTACCCTGCGCCAACATCACCCTCATCTCGTGTTTCACGCTGAGGAACGTGCCGAGCACATTGGTATCAAACGTTGCCGCATAATTCTCGGGCGTCACCTCCGTTACGGCGATGGACTGCCCCTCTGTCCCCGCGGCGTTAACCGCAATGTCCAGCCGGCCGAAGCGTTCGACCGTTGCTTCGATCAGATTGCGAACCTCATCTTCATGACGCACGTCGGACATGAAAAATTCCGCTTCGGCGCCCAGCGCACGGAGTTCGGCCGCCAGTTTCTGACCCTCTTCTTCACGGCGTCCGGAAACGACAACTTTGGCACCATCATTAGCGAAGGCGATCGCGGTCGCTCGACCGATGCCGGTCAGTGCGCCTGTGATGAGAACAACAGATTGAGTAGACATTTGCTTTATCCTGGTTAAGTACTCGTAGCTCGAAGAACCATCGTTCAGAGCTTTGTGCCGCCGTCGACGTGCAGGGTGTCGCCGGTGATCCAACGGGCGTCATCGGAAGCGAGGAAGACAACGGCCTCAGCGATGTCATCGGGCTGGGCCATACGCTTAAGCGCCTGGATGCTCAGCGTGAAGTCCCGCCCCGCATCGGTTTTGGCGAAACTGGACATCTCGGTTAGAACCACGCCTGGTGCCACGGCATTGACGCGGATGCCCCGCCCGCCCAGTTCCGATGCGAAGTACTTGACCAGGGTATCGATGGCGCCCTTGGTGGCTGCATAGGCGGACAGCATCCCAACGCCGGTGTGCGCTGCTGCACGCGATGACAGGAGAACGACACTGCTGCCCTTGCACAGAGCGGGTAGCAACTGCTGCACCAGGAAATACGGGGCGCGCACGTTCACCGCAAAGAGATCGTCAAAGTCCTTGATGGTGGTTTTCTCGATCGTGTCGGCCTTCGAGATGCTGGCATTGGCGACGAGGATGTCCAATCGACCACCGACGATGGCGCGCACGCGCTCGGCCAGCAAATGCGGCCCGTCCGCTGCGCCCATGTCGGCGGAGATCTTCTCGGCCTTCCCGCCCGCTTTGCGAATTTCGGCGACCACTGCTGTCGCCTCCTTCTCTGCGCTACCGTAGTGGATGAGCACTTGAGCGCCGGCTCGTGCCAGCGCAAGTGCGCTGGCACGGCCGATGCCGCGGGAGGCACCGGTGACGAGCGCCGTCTTGCCATAGAGGTTGGTCATGATAAGCATCCCTTGGTCTTGATCCAGAATCCCGGTGCCAGATTCAGGCGTGCCTGGTCTACTCAGAAAGGAACAGGGACGCGTGGCCGACAAAGCGCTCGGGGTATTGATACTGCGAACCGTGGCTGGCATCCGGGTAGAGGATCAGTTGCGCGTTCGGCAGATGCCGCTGCAAGATCGAAGAGTTCACCGAATAGATGATCACGTCGTTGTCACCATTGACGATCAGCGTTGGCTGCTTGATCGCCTTCAGGTAATCGAAGGGGTTCCCGCGTGGTGCGCCCCACTTGGTCAACGCCTCGATCTGCGCAGGTCCGACCTTGTCGCTAACGTCTGGATCGCGATCCACTGTGCGTTGTCGAAAGCGTTTGAGATAAGCATGGCCCGCCGCTTGGCTGGCTTGGGACGGGGTGAAGAACACCCTGAGCCACAAGTGATCAGGCTCGTCGTAGGTCGCACCGAAGATCTCCTGCGCTTCGGGTGTCAGCGAGGCCATACCTTCACCGCTGCGCGGTCCGGTCCCCACCAGGATCAGCCGCCGTACGAGCGCCGGTTCGGCTAGCGCCAGTTCCTGCGCAACCAGGCCGCCGAGCGAAAAACCAAGTACGTCCACCTGTGTGAGGCCGAGCGCCCTGATGAAGACCGCGGCGTTGGCGGCCATTTCATCAATTGAGTTCGGCACCTCCCCCGAACTGCTGGAGATACCGGCGTTGTTAAACAGAATGACTTCACGGTCGTGCGCCAATCCGTCCGTCACTGCAGGATCCCAGTGATCCATCGTGCCGGTGAAATGCATATTGAGGACGAGTGGAACCCCACCCGATTTGCCGAAGCGTCGGTATGCGAACCGAATACCCGCTGCGTCCACGAACTGCGTCGGCGCGCTCTGATGATTGTGCTGAGTCATTGAGATTCCCTCTGATGATGCCCCCCTTAACCGGGTGCGGAGCAAATCTGCGCACCCGGGCAGGATCAGTTAGCGGTATGACCGCCGTCGACGTTGAGGACATGGCCGGTGATGAATGAAGCTTCGTCCGATGCGATGAAGACGATCGCGTTGGCAAGGTCCTCAGAGAGGCCGAGTCGGCCCAGCGGAACCTGCGCCACCAAGGCCGCTTTGTTCTCCTGCGTGCCGGTGAAACGGGTGAGCATGCCGGTGTCCGTGGGGCCCGGCGAGACCGCATTCACGCGAATGCCCGATGCGGCGAGTTCGAGCGCCACCGACTTGGTGATGCCTTCGACAGCGTGCTTGGCGCCCACATAAATCGAGGCATAGGCCGCGCCCTTGTGCCCGTAGGTCGAGGAAATATTGATGATGCTACCGCTCCCCTGGGCCTGCATGACACGCACCTCGTGCTTCATGCTCAGGACCACGCCGAGAACGTTCGTATCGAACGTCAAGGCAACGCTTTGCGCGGTCTGGTCCGTGATCGGGCCGACCACACCTTCAGTGGCGGCGTTGTTCACGGCGACATCGAGACGCCCAAACCGCGCAACGGTCTTGTCGACCATATTGCGGACGTCATCTTCGTTGCGGACGTCGGCGTTGATGAATTCGGCTTCCGAACCGAAAGAGCGCAACTCCTCAACGAGTGCCTTGCCGGCTTCATCGCGTCGACCGGCAACGACCACTTTCGCACCTTTCCTGGCGAAGGCGACGGCAGTGGCGCGGCCGATGCCGGTGAGGGCTCCGGTGATCAGAATAACGGGCTTGTTCATTTTTAAGCTCCTGCAAGGTATGACTTGCGGCGTATAGATAGCCGGATGGTTTCGGCGCAGGGAGAAATCCCCCGACGCCGCCATAGGCAACAAGCTAGGGGCTTATGGCGAAGTTGAAAAAGACTTTGTAAGCTGTGGGCATACCTGACAGGCATGAGAGCACCATGGAACTGCGACATCTTCGATATTTCATTGCCGTCGCCGAGACGGGTAGCCTGACGGAAGCAGCCGAGAAACGACTGCACACCTCGCAGCCGTCGTTAAGCCGGCAGATCCGGGATCTGGAAAATCATGTCGGGGTCGAGTTGCTGTCGCGCAGCGTTCATGGCGTCGAACTGACCGCTGCGGGCAAAGCCTTTCTCGACCACGCCCGCCTGGCGCTGATGCAGGTCGATGCTGCGGTCGAAACGGCACGCAGGGCGGCGCAGCCGACAAGGAAGACATTCTCCATCGGCTTCCAGACCGGGCACGAGATGAACTGGTTGCCGCGAGCGATGCACGTGCTGCGCGACGAAATGAAGAACATCCAGGTCATGGTCTCCAGCGACTATTCACCGGATCTCGCCGAAGCGCTCGTCCGCGGCCGGCTGGACCTGGCCTTCCTGCGCGTAGAACCGGATTACGACCTCGAGTACCACGTGGTGGACCGGGAGCCACTCATCGTCCTGATGCCGAGCGACCATCGCCTCACCGCGCGCGAAGCAGTGCGCCCGCAAGATTTAGTGGGCGAGATTTTCATCGGCGGCTCGAACAAGGCCACGGTGCTGCGTGCAGTCACCGAAGACTATCTCCGTCGCTCGGGGCTCGACATCAAACTGGATCACGGGGTGGACAATTTGGCGATGGCCATGTCCTTGGTCGCCTCCACCCGCGGTCTGGCGTTGATGCCCGCCTATGCCAGGAATTTGCTGCCGTGGTCTGTCGTCAGCCGTCCGCTAGAAGGCGATGCACCGATGATCGATTTAGCGGTGGGCTACAGCAAGTCGAACACCTCGCCGACTCTCAAGCTGTTTCTGTCGCGGCTCGGCGAACTGACGGCACCGAAGTGAAAGCTGTAGAAATAAAGGGAAGACATGTTGGATTCGTTCTGGCCACCCGCTCGCATTCGTCCTCATGTCTAGTTTTGTCAGGCCTTGTGAGCGGACCGGATGACACGAGACTTTTTCGAATGCCTTTAGCAACCGTATACGCTGCAAATGTCGGCTCGGCAAAAGTACTCAAACGGTGTGGCTTCTTTATCGAACATATATCCCGGCAAGAAGAGACAGAGCACGACTATCGGTTTGGCCTTTCGATTTAGATGGGTGAAGTTCCAGTAATTGCCTTTCGCACGGGGGCATGATGCCCTCATTGCCGCCCTGCCTGAGCCGCGAATACAGGCTGACAGCCAAAAAGCGATTAATCGGGTGCGTCCAAAAAATCAGGAACCATTCAAACCTGTTGCTCTGATCAACGAGCAAGGCGCTCCCCTAATGACTCTGCCATCCGAACCAAATCAGCAAACGACTTTGCGTGCATTTTTTTCATTGCATGCCCGCGGTGAATTTTCACGGTGATCTCGCTCAGATTCATCTGCCCTGCAATCTGTTTATTCATCAGACCTTTGACTGCAAGGGCCATTACCTCTTTCTCACGAACTGTCAGCGTCTGATAGTGGGCATGCAGATCTGAAAACTGCTGCTCAATTTGCCGGCGTCTGACATCTGCCTGCAGTGCGGTAGACACCGCGTCCAAAAGGTCCTGCTCACGGAACGGTTTTGCCAAAAAATCCACCGCACCGGCTTTCATCGCCTTAACGGACATTTCGATGTCCCCGTGCCCAGTGATGAAAATAATTGGAATATTGGCATTGGACTTAGCCAACTGGCTTTGGAACTCAAGACCACTGTTACCTTGCAGTCGTACATCAAGGACTAAACAGCTTGCACCATCTGTTTTTGGCTGTTGAAGAAATTCCGCAGTGGATGCGAACGTCTCGACTTGTATACCGGCGGAGCGTAAAAGATTGCTTAATGCGTTGCGCATGGAAGCGTCGTCATCCACCACGAATACCATAGAACCGTTACTGACTTGCTCATTCTCATTGACTGGTGGATTCCCGCTCATGCACAACTCCCTCTGATCAGATGAAGAAAAAATTGTAGCACAACACTTTATGTTGCGTAAGCGTGCACACAAACATGGTTATAACCACCCGAAAGCACGGGGAAAATCATGCAATAAAATACAGTTCCAACGCTGAAATAAAAGAAAGCAGATAACGTGGACAATGGAGAAACGCCTTGACTTGGACACTACAGTTTTTCTCACTAATGCACCAGTTGCAAAAATGCTCGCAGTTATTGGACAGAATCCTGTATTGACTTTCAACCATTCTTGAACGCGCACGACTGACAATTTCATCGCTTGAATATTCACACGACTCCCGTATCAACCAGACTGGCTTGCCGTTTGCGAAGCTTTCAAGGTCAGTCACCTCAATGGGTCCTGGTTTGAGTGAACTGCTAAATCCAGAGTAATGAGCTACGTCTCCACACCCAAGGTATATTCCATGATGCAAGTAAAATTTGCGCGGGCTAATCAAGTGTGAGCCTATTGGCAAATAACCTGTACCCCTTTTGACATGCACTAACCCCAATGGAAATATGAAAGACTCTCCTGGCGACTTACTACTATTGTAGCGCTCGACAAACAGACAACTTTCGAGCCTCATCACCTTCAAATAACCAGCGAGATCTATTGTTATTATCGTCAGGCAAAAAACGATTGCTGATCGAAGCAATGAAAACACGCTCATCAACTTGATAGCTAGAGTATTCACGACAAATTCTCCGCAGACCCTTGTTATGTAATATATCGCCAGGACTGCGAAGCTTCATTTGTACACATGATTAATTCAAGCAACCATTAATATACCTCCCCTAAACCTAAGTATTAAACAGAACACCTGGTTGCTGGCGACCAGAGTGCAGTCGATTCAACCATGCTCGACAGGAAGTGTGAATTGAACGGTAGCACCGCGTGGGCGGTTGAAGCTTGCCCACAAGTGGCCGCCATGTGCCTCGATGATCGAGCGACAGATTGATAACCCCATCCCCAATCCGGTGGGCTTGGTGGTGTAGAAAGAAGCGAAAATCTGCTCGGTGTTTTCCGAGGCAAACCCTGGCCCCGAATCGCTCACACTGACGAGCACACAACCGGCGTCATTTAACAGAGCGCTGATGTGCAATTGGCGTTCACCCTCGCTCACACCATTCATGGCCTCGAGCGCATTCATGATCAAGTTGAGCAGCACCTGTTGCAGTTCAACGCGGTCGCCTTCGATAAATGGCAAACCGTCTTTGAGTTGAGTCCGAATCAAGGCCCCACTCTTCATGATCTGGCCACGGGTGAACTCGATCATCTCGCGAATCGCGGCGTTGATGTCCACCGCCCCCTTTTGCGGTGGTGCCTTGCGGATATGCCGACGAATCCGACCCAATACATCAGCTGCCCGATTGGCATCCGTGATGAGACTGCCAAGTACTGTCCGGACCTCTACGATCTCCGGCGGCTGGACGTTCAGCCAGCGCAACGCGGCGTCGGCATTGAGGATGGCCGCAGCAATCGGTTGATTGACTTCGTGAGCAATCGAGGCCACAAGCTGCCCCATGGTCGCGACGCGGTTCGCGTGGGCCAACTCCGTTTGCACCTCGCGATAGCGTCGTTCGCTTTCGCGGATTTTTTCTTCCGCCTGCTTGCGCTCGGTCAGATCCAGCACGAATGCAACCCCTTCCTTGCTGCTGGCTTCGAACATAGCCAAACCGACAATCACCGGCAGGCGACTACCATCCTTTCTGAAATATTCCTTCTCGTAGGGTTGGGCATAGCCGGTCCGCACGGCTTGCGCCAAAAAGTGCTCGCTGAGTTCACGAAACTCCGGTGTTGTCAGATCTCTCCAGCGCAGACAGCCCGAGACAAGATCCTCTCGCTCGTATCCCAACATGCGAAGAAATGCATCATTGGCCTCGATGATGTCACCGTCGGCATTCCAGACGAGGATCCCGATGATGTTGGCGTCTACAAGACGCCGAATCTTCCCTTCGCGCTCCGCGACCTCACGGTACAAACGGGCATTTTCCAGCGAAATAGCAGCCTGTGAGGCCACCAGTTTCAATACGGCAATCCGGGCTGGACTGAACACACGGGCGGTCAGATTGTTTTCGAGGTAGAGCGCACCGGTAAGTTTGGCCTGGTTCATCAACGGCAGGCAGAGAACCGATCGGACGTGGTGCTGACGTATATAAGGGTCTTCGGCAAACGGGGCCTCAGTCAGGGCATCATCAAGAAAAACACTCTCACCGGTGCGCAGGACATGGTAGAGAAGTGACTCTGGCAGCAGCGCCGAAGTCATCGGTTCATCGCGCAACTGCATCGAATGGCTGCCAGTGGTCACTTGCGCGGCTATGCGGTGCTCACCCGTGTCCGACAGAATCAACACGCCTCGTTCGGCACCGGCCTGTTCGGTGGCCGTGCGCATGATCATGTCGATGAGTTTTTCCAGGACGATTTCTCCCGACACGGCCTGCGAGACCTTTATCACGGTGGCCAGATCGAGGTGTTCGACCGGTGCGACCATCGTCGTTGTCGGGCCAAGCGTTTGCTCTTCGGTCCTCAGCAATGGATACCGCGCCTCAAGCTGCCGCACCTTGCCATCAGCACCCCAACGCAGGTAGCCGTAGCGGGCGTCTTGCAGGTAAACGCGGGCTACTTTCCCAAGACCGCGGGCCGCGTAGAAGCGAGACGCCAGTTCGTTGGCAAGCGCCTCGATATGGACAAAGCCACTCTTCTGCGCCGAGTGGATGGCTTGTTCGTAAAGCAACTCGGCCTCGATGATCCGCCCTTCGACGCGGGCGATTTCGGCGTCGACCAGCGCGGCCCGGCTCGCGAAATTCTCTGGGCACTGTTGAGCCCGGATCTGGAGTTGCCGGTGATCCGTCGCCATTGCAATCAAATGCTGCGCACGCTCGTCGACCGGGACACTGTCGCACCATCGGGCACGAGCCAGCGCGTCATAGAAGTAAAATTCAGCCTCCTCGAAGAACAGATATGACGTCCATAGCAACTGCTGTGCCTTTGCCGCGGCTTGCATGGCTGCCCCGGGGTCGTCGGCCAGGTAGCAGGCTTGTAATTTGCGGACCCAATACCAGCACTCGGCCAATGCCAGGTCCGGATTGCCGGACAGGTGGATTTCGGTGCCTGACTCATCAAATTGTCCATCATCAAAACAACCGAAAATTGGCGTCGAACCCCGGAGCGTCCGGATCAGCGCCAGTTGTGTGCCAATGAAATCGGTGACCAGCCCGAAACGCACGGTCCTGGCGTAAACCAGACCACGTTCGGCTTCGTCTTGTACCTCGGACAATGGCTCGCCGGCGAAAAGGGAGTCGGAGGTAAGGCTGTTGCCCGCATAAGCACCATACGGCAGATCACCGATCCGGTTCGCCGCAACAAATGAACGGCGCAGCAGGTCACGGCATTGCTCTACGGGCTTCATCCAGCGCACGGCAAAATTCGAGAAGCAAAGATAGGTACTGGCTTCGAATCGCTTCAGGCCTCGTTGTTCAACGAGTTCGCAGCCGAGTTGGCCGAATCGAAATCCAGCCTGGTAGTCGCCGAAACGCCGTCCGGCAACTCTGAATGCATTGGCGTAATGCACACATGAAGCATCGCAGTTGCCCCCTTCAAGACTCAGACTGACCGCCTTGCAGATCAACAGGTCCGTCAGGTTCGCATCCGTCTGCAAGGCAGGCGGGAAGAGCTTGCTCAGAGCGCTGACGGTCATGAGGGAGCCCGCATCCTCCATCAGCGGCAAATCGATGAGTTCCTCGATTTCCCGATCGCCCAGTAACGACCAGATATGGTCGTACTCCTGGCGCACTTCATCGTCGCTTGGATGGGCCGACCACTCGATGCCCACATGCCGCAGATAGGTGAGACAGACAGCGACCGCGCCATCGCTGCGATCCATGAGCAGGTAGACATCCATTTGCAGACACACGACATTGGCTCGTTCGATCGTAGTCGTGGCGCGATCCGAGAGCGCCGCCAGGCGCTTGTCCGCAACTGATAACTGTCCAGTCAGCATCTCGCATTCGGCCCGGTTCAATTCCAGCGCGAACATCAACCCATGTAGACGCGTCCAACAGCTGTCGTCCAACAGCTGCGCACCCGTGGTCAGATAGTTGAGCGCCGAAGCATAGGCCGTTGACGCCTTGGCACGCTGGCCGGCCATCAGGTTGAGCTCTGCCAATTGCTCCCGCTCGGCCTGATCGGTGAGCAGCACTGCGCCGCTGTTGAGCTGGCCGACGATGTCAAAGATCGCCTCCTCCCGCCCTTGCAGGGGCGTCTGCGCTGCGAGCAGCCGGCCGATTCGCAGATGAGCCTCGGCGCGAGCTCCCTTGGGGATCAGTGAATAGGCCGCTTCATGAATACGGTCATGAACAAAACCATAAGCGCCTTCCAGTCGCTGAACCAACTCCTGGCGTATGGCTTCCCACATTACCGTGCGGATCTGTGCCTGGGGGATGCCCAGAACGGTCGAAAGCGTCGTGGTCCCGGCAACGTTCCCCAGACAGGCAAGCTGCTGTAATGCCAGTTGCGTTTCAGTCGGCAAGCGGGTCAGCTTGCCGACCATCAGGTCCACGATGTTGTCGGTGTAACCCTTGGCATGGATGCGATCCGCACTCCAGCACCACTGCCTTGCTGGATGATCGAAGGTCAGCAGTTGTTCGTCAGCGAGGGTTTGCAGAAACTGGATCACGAAGAACGGGTTGCCGGCGGTTTTGTCCAGCACCAACTGCGCCAGGGGCTCAATGTGCGCAAGCTCGTCATGCAACGCATCCGCAATCAACTGCTCAATGTGTCCCTTCGCGAGCGGTACCAGAGTGATTTCATCTACCCTGCCCCCCGCGTTCCGAATGGCTTGAAGTTTGCCCGTTAGCGGGTGGACGTCACTCACTTCATTACTGCGGTAGGCACCCACCAGCATCAGATGCCGCACATCCGAGCTGGTCAACAGATCCTCCAGCAGGTCGAGCGTTGCCGCGTCGATCCACTGCAGATCGTCCAGAAACAGGGCAAGTGGATGCTCCGCCCGGGCAAATACACCGATAAAGCGCCGGAACACCAGAAGGAAACGGCGTTGCGCCTGTTGAGGCTCAAGTGTCTGCAGCGGTGGCGGCTCACCAATGATGAGTTTCAGTTCGGGAATGAGGTCAGTCATGAGCCCCGCGTTGGCATCCAGTGCGCTCTGTAATGCGTCACGCCATTGCGCCAGTTCTGTGTCGCTCTTGCCAAGCAGCGTGCGCACCAGGCTTTGAAATGCCTGCACCAGTGTCGAATAGGGAATATCGCGCCGGTATTGATCGAACTTGCCGGCAGCGAAGAGTCCTCGCGGCGGGACCAGCGCTTTGTGCAGTTCATTGACCACAGAGGATTTGCCAATACCGGAATAGCCGGTGACCAACATGAGTTCCGGCGCGCTGCTTGCGATGATCCGATCGAACGCGGCGATCAAGGTACTGACCTCATACTCGCGCCCGTAGAGTTTCTCGGGAATCATCAGCCGATCGGATGTCCCCTGCTCGCCCAACGCGAAGGCATTGATGTAGCCCAAGGTCTCCCAGTCTGCCAGGCATTGCCGCAAATCATGTTCAACACTCGCAGCCGTCTGGTAGCGCTCTTCGGCGGTCTTGGCGAGCAGCTTCATGACAATCCGGGAAAGCACATCAGGGACGGTTTCGACCCGCACGCTCGGTGGCTGCGGTTTTTTGGCGATATGGCAGTGCACCCATTCTATCGGGTCAGATGCCGTAAACGGCAGCGAGCCCGTCAGCATCTGGTAAAGCGTGACGCCAAAGGAATAGAGGTCGCTGCGCAAATCGATCGAGCGATTCATCCTGCCGGTCTGCTCAGGTGCCATGTAGGCGAGTGTGCCGGCGATGGTCTCAGGCGCCTGTCGCTCACGCGGTAACCACGAGGCGAGGCCGAACCCTGTAAACCGAGCCTGACCGTCGGAGCAGTTCACCAAAATATGAGAGGGTTTGATGTCTTTATGGACGAGTCCGCGCTGGTGGAGCTTTCCCAATGCCTGCGCGATGCTAATCGCAAGACGCAGGAACGTTGGCGTTTCCATGGGGGCAACCAGTAGCTGCCCAAGCGGCGTGCCACCCGTATCTTCCAGCAGCAAATACATCTGCCCACTTTCCCGCACCATCTCAAGCGGACGCACCGCCCAAGAGCCATCCAGTTGATCCTTCAGGCCAAACTCGTGGGCGAAACGGCCAAGACAATCCGGAAGCGGTTGTTCAGCAGTGGGTCGCGCAACGAGAACACTGCGGTCGCCTTTCACACCCGAGCGCAGCTCCCGACAGAAGGTGCGCTCACCATCGTTCCATAGTATCTGCATGTTGTTATCCGTCGGAGCGGGAACAATAAGTAGGTTCTTGACTGCCGCATATTGCCGTCGCGCTGTATCCAGTGTCGCGCCGCACATGCCGATACCGCCGCAATAGCCTACAACAGCTTCCAGTACCATTAGAACTTAGATCTGACCCTACCCACGGTCAGCACAAAGATCAATTCCAGTGATAAAGCTACCGGGGGGGCTTCACGGAACAACGTAGCCTCAATTCACGCTACGGCCAGAGGCACGGGCTGCTCTTGATGTTGACCGAGATAGCGACAGAAGTACGAACGCAACCAGCATTCCCGAGGGTCGTTGTGGGCCGCGCCGCGCCAGGCCATGGACAAGTCCGGCGCCGGTAGCGCCAACGGCGCAAAGTCGGCACGCATCCCTTCCATTCGCGCCATGGCCCGGGCGACGTAGTCCGGTACGATCGCAATCATGTCGCTGCCGGCGAGCAAAGCGGGCAAGGCACTGAACTGCGGAACAGCCAGGACTACCCTGCGCTGCCGACCAACCAGGCTCAGGGCATGGTCGGCATCATCGATGACATTTCCCATCGAAGAGACAACCACATGAGGCCGTCTGCAAAAGTCATCCAGATCGAGGGCGCCGGGGTCCGAATCGGCGCGCAATAGCATGGGGTGCATCGGCCGCAGTCTTTTGCAATGGGCACTGGCCGGCAGTTCTTGCGCAAAGCTGATACCCACGGAAATCTCTCCCGAGGCCAGCAACTGGGGTAATTGCCGATGGTCCACTCTGCGCACCACGAGCGTGATGTTTGGCGCCTCATCGCGCAGATGCTTGATCAAACGTGGAAGCAGCGCGTACTCGACATCGTCAGAGAGTCCGATATGAAAGGTCTCGTCACTGGTCAGTGGGTCGAACGTCTGGGCACAACTCAAGGCGATAGCGATGCCATCCAGCGCTGGCGTCAGCCGCGCATGAATTTCTTCTGCCCGCGCAGTCGGCTCCATCACCCTGCCAGTGCGGATGAACAACGGATCATTGAACATCGAACGCAGTCGTCCGAGGGCTGTGCTAATAGTGGCCTGACACAGGAAAAGTCTCTCTGCGGCCCGGGTAACGTTGCGTTCACGCATCACTGTTTCAAAGACAATCAACAGATTGATGTCGGCACGCCGCAGATCATTTCTGTTCATCACGTTCACCGCCTAGGCACAAGGCCGCATGGGTAAGGGGACATCCAGCAACGGTTCGCTGCACAACCCGTTTTGCCGGAGGCCAGCGAGGTGGTTCAAGCTTATGCAGGCCAACGGCAAGACGTCACTTGTACCTGGGTTCAACCGATGCATCCCTTGGTTGTGCCGCCTAGTACATGGGTATACCCAGATCTCTTGCAAAACCGGACACGCGATTTTCTAAAATGAATCGCGACTCCGTAGCACAAGACTCACCTGGGTGATTTCATCGAACGTTTAAGTAGACCATCTACACTTTGGTCTCAGCAGATCATACATTGGTATACTTCTATGCCTTATAAGTTGGCGTATGTTGTAGTAACGGCAGAAGCTGTCACGAGCGCCCCCACATGAAGCAAGATACGCAAATACGCAACTCAATGACTATCGCAATCGTCGATGATGATGACTCGGTTCGGACAGCGCTTGAAAGTTTGCTGCGATCCGCTGGTTACAAAGTTAAAACTTATTGCAGTGCTCTGGCGTTTCTCAACACGAATGACCCCGCTCAGACACATTGCCTTGTTTCCGATATCCAGATGCCGGGAATGAGCGGTTTGGAGCTTCATAAGCAGCTCGTCGCGATGGGCTTTCACATTCCCACTCTATTCATCACGGCTTACCCTGAAGCCGTCCCCTCCCTTGGCATCGATATGTCTGCGCCGATTGCCTGTCTGTCTAAACCTTGTGAAACCAAGAAGCTTCTGAGCTTCATCGAAACAGCCCTCCTCCAGCAAAACTGAAAGCACTCTGAACGCCCTCTTTTGCATCCAATACAAACCTTCGTATATCCCCATACCACTGACGTATGGATTTTCTGAACCGATGTAGAAGTGCGCCGGAAAGAATCCAGAAATAACATAAATCCACAGCGGGCGACCTGCTGAACTCAACATAGACGCCTTAACTTTCGGCGCCAGCGTATCGCTCCACCAAACTTGAAGAATAACTTCAAGAACATTGAAAACCTTTTTTGAGGAACAACTGATGAAACAGCATATTCTGGTTATTGGTGCGGGGTTCGGTGGTGTATGGAGTGCATTGAGTGCCGCCCGCCTACTGGATAAGCACAGTCGTAGCGACGTGGAAATCACACTGCTGGCGCCCCAGGCGCAATTGCGCATACGTCCCCGTTTCTATGAAAGCGACGTACACAAAATGTTCGCTCCCCTGGACGGGTTGTTCGACTCGGTAGGTGTGCGTTTCATCAAAGGCACCGCCGAGCACATTGATGAACTTGCAAGGACGGTTGGTTACCGCGATGAGGCTGGCCGTTGGTGCACGTTGACCTACGACCGTCTGGTACTGGCGGCAGGCAGCCAATTATCCCGCCCGGCAGTGCCAGGTCTCGGCTCCCATGCCTTTGATGTTGATCAGATCGAATCGGCGGTGCGTCTGGAGAGCCACCTGAAATCCCTCAAAAACCGCCCCGTGAGCATTGCCCGCAACACTGTAGTCGTTGCAGGTGGAGGTTTTACCGGCATCGAGACCGCCACCGAGATGCCGGCACGCCTGCGGTCAATACTCGGTGACGATCAGGACATCCGCGTGATCATCGTCGACCGAGGTACTCGGATCGCAGCTGCCATGGGGGATGAGATTCGCCCGTCGATCGTCGAGGCCTCTGAACACCTGGGTATCGAATGGGTGCTCAACACCAGTGTGGCGGCGGTAGATGCCAACGGCGCTACCCTCGCCGATGGTCGTCGCATTGAAAGCCATACCGTGATCTGGACTGTCGGTTTTCGCGCGAGCCCGCTCACCGAACAGATGTCCAGCGCTCGTGATGCTCAGGGACGCTTGCACGTCGATGAGAACCTGAAGGTGCTTGGCCAGGAGCATGTCTACGCTGCTGGAGACGTCGCCTATGCCGCCACCGACGACCTCGGCAACTTCGCAGCAATGTCCTGCCAGCATGCGATCTCTCTAGGCCGTCACGCCGGGAATAACGTCGCTGCGGACCTGCTAGGTGTCGCGCCCACCCCCTACCGTCAGCCCAAGTACGTGACCTGCCTCGATCTGGGCGCCTGGGGGGCGGTGTTTACCGAAGGCTGGGATCGCCAGCTCAAGCTGGTGAAAGAACCGGCCAAAGAGCTCAAGACGCAGATCAACACCCTGTGGATCTACCCGCCTGCAGCTAATCGGGCCACCGCCCTGGCAGCAGCTGACCCGATGATTCCGGTGGCCTGAAGACCCCGCCTGAACGTGTCGCTCGTGCCAGCACCGCGAGCTCCGCCGGGCATCGCTGTACCTCTCGAGGAAATCCGTCGCTCTCGCGCCGAGAGCGGCTTTCGCCTGAAGTTCTTGACCCAAGCCATAGGAGAACGACCATGACACAGCATCTGAACTACCTCACCCAAAAGGATGGAACGCATCAGAAAAGCAACAGTCAGTTGGAGTCAATCATGGGCTCCGAGGAGCTGGTTCCTTCACGCTATGCGCTGCGGATCGGCGAGATTGACGTGCTGGTGGTCAGCGATGGAGTGCTGCCTCTGCCGACCGAGACGATGTCCACCAATGCCGACCCAGCCGCCCGCGCGGCCTGGTTCAAGGACATGTTCCTGGGACCGGACGCGTTTGATTGGGCGCTGAACGTACTGGTTGTGCGCAGTGGCGACAAGCTCATCCTCGTCGACGCTGGACTGGGCGGGCAATTCCCCGGATTTCCGCGGGCCGGGCAGTTCCCCAAACGACTGAAGGCCGCGGGTATCGATCTTGCGTCCGTGACCGACGTGGTGATCACCCACATGCACATGGACCATATTGGCGGGCTGCTTGTCGATGAGGTGAAGAGCCAACTGCGTCCGGATCTTCGTATCCACGTTTCAGCCACCGAGGTCGCGTTCTGGGAGTCGCCCGATTTCTCCCTCACCGCCATGCCGTCGCCTGTGCCGGACGTTCTGCGGGCAACGGCCAATCAGTTCATTAACGAATACCGCAGCAAGGTGCGCACGTTCCAGGAGGAGTACGAGGTGGCACCAGGCGTGGTCGTCAAGCTCACCGGCGGCCACACCCCAGGGCACAGCGTGGTCTACGTGACATCCGGCGGTGAGCGGTTGACCTTCGCAGGCGACGCCCTGTTCCCGGTCGCCTTCGAACACCCCGACTGGCATAACGGCTTTGAACATGACCCTGAGGAATCGATTCGCGTCCGTGTCCGCCTTATGCAGGAGGCGGCGGCGAGCGGTGAGCTGTTCGTGGCTACTCACCTGCCGTTCCCCTCCGTTGGCCGGGTGGCGGTGGACGGTGACGCTTTTCGCTGGGTAGCGGCCTTCTGGGACTACTGATCGCTAGTTGGGTTTGCGCCTGCGTCCAAGCCAAGTCAGCCCGTTCGCACGGGGGTGTAGAGGATGGGCAGAAGCGCGAATCTCCCTGAGCAACAAAACAGATCGAGAGACCGCCAATGAAAGACTCCAATCGAGAGATAGATCTCCAGCGTCGGGCCATATTGACAAGTTCAGCAGTAGTGGCCGCCAGTTTGCTGGTTCCGCTTTCCAGTTTTTCCGGGTTGGCGCAGGCCGCTAACAAGCCCTCTACAACCCAACACAAACCAGATCACAAGGAGATGCACACCATGAACTCCATTACGACCAAAGACGGCACCCGGATTTACTTCAAGGATTGGGGTCCGAAAGACGCGACGCCCATCGTGTTTCACCACGGCTGGCCATTGAGCGCGGACGACTGGGACAACCAGATGATGTTTTTCTTGCTCAAAGGCTATCGGGTGATCGCGCACGACCGCCGCGGTCACGGGCGCTCGACCCAAACGTGGGTGGGCAACGATATGGACACCTATGCCGCTGACGTCATCGAGCTGACCGATGCGCTCGACCTTAAAGGTGCGATCCATGTCGGCCATTCGACCGGTGGGGGTGAAGTAGCGCGCTACGCCGCTCGAGCCAAACCGGGACGCGTTGCCAAGGCCGTACTTATCAGCGCGGTTCCCCCAATCATGGTTAAGTCGCAGAAGAACCCCGGCGGTTTACCTCTGGAAGTGTTCGACGGATTCCGTTCGGCTCTGGCCGCCAGCCGCGCACAGTTTTACGTGGACGTGCCATCGGGGCCGTTCTACGGTTTCAATCGACCCGGGGCCAAGGTTTCGCAAGGCGTAATCGACAACTGGTGGCGTCAAGGCATGATGGGCGGTGCAAAAGCTCATTACGACTGCATCAAAGCGTTTTCCGAGACCGACTTCACCGAAGATCTGAAGGCGATTCAGGTGCCAACACTGGTCATGCACGGAGAGGATGATCAGATTGTGCCAATTGCCGACTCTGCGCCGCTCTCGGCCAAACTATTGAAGCATTCCACGCTCATAACGTACCCAGGCTTTCCTCACGGTATGCCGACTACCAACGCGGATCAGATCAACGACGATTTGTTGGCGTTCATTCGCGGTTGAGCACTAACGCCGTGACGGCGGTCTGATCGCCGTCGCGGTGTTTGATTTTGGATCAACGATCATTTCAATCTTGCTGACGGGCAGCAACCGGCCCAGGCTGTGTGAAAACGCATGCGCCCTTTTGAAGTCTGCGTTGCTACCTAAAATCTGTTGGTATTTGCATAGTCAGCAAGGCCGGAAATTTGCGTAGGAACGTGATTTTCTATGCAGTCCCGACAATCAAACCTGCTTTAAAACGTTTTCACACAGCCTGGGCCACAAGCAGCCAGTCGGAAATGTCCACAAAACCATGGGCGATTCACTCTGGGGCACACAGGCATTCAGCTTCCCTCCGCCCTCGGTTCCCGACTGGGAGCGCGGCGCCTACAAAGTTGCCATTATCATTTGTCGTCCATCTTTGTTGACGATTGTGGCCGGCGCTCAGTGCTCTCTTCGGCGTTGGGCGCTTCTGGAAAACTCCCTGGCGTGAACACATGGGTCTGCAAGTCGCTGGCATCGACTTCGGCGACACCATGAACCGAACGGGCCAGACCGATGGCCTGTTCACACTGTTTATGAGTGTTGACGCGGCCGCTTAACCCCACTATGCCCGCATGGGTTTTGACATTGATATGCAGGCTAAGGGTCGGATCGGAAAATGCCAGGGCCGACTTCACCTTGGCGGTAATCCATGCATCGTGAACGGCCATTTCCAGACCATGAGAGTAATGCTGGAAGGAGTGAATTTTCATGGCTGAACCCTCTCTCGCGTAATCAGACGTACTGTCCATCCCATTTGCTGTGCTGCCGCCCTCTGCCTCTCAGGTGAACGCTATGGATACCTGATTCGTTTTGGAGCGCTCGCCACGCAAACATTGACAGAAATTAATTATAGTACGGCCGTTGCCTGCGGTCAGAGCGCTGTCCCCGTGAACGTCCGCCTTGGTTGCTCTGTGCCAGGCGCAACACCTGCAGAGCACTCCAAACAGTCCTTATTGCGATCAGCCCTGATCAACCCGAAGCAGCCCTTGATGTCTATTTGTTGTCACCCTATGTTATTGGTACTCATGGAGGATTCTGACTGATGGCACGTGTGGGTTTGATACTGACACCCGGTTTTGCGGACTGGGAATATGCTTTCATTGCTGGAACTGCGTCCCCGTTTTACGGGATCGATGTCAGATTTTTCGCTCCTGCTCCGGGGCAGTTCCGCTCGCAGGGCGGATTGGCTGTAACTGTCGATAGCAGTTTGCAGCAATGTCTGGACTGGAAACCGGACGTTGTTGTCGTCATTGGAGGAATGGTCTGGGAACGTGCAGAAGCACCGGATATTCGAGACTTTCTTCATGCCAGTCGCTCAAGTGGGGCGACAATTGCCGGTATCTGTGGGGGAACGCTGGCACTTGCGAGGGCCGGGCTTCTCGACACGGTTCCTCATACCTCGAACAGCGCTGACTTCTTACAACAGAATGCCGTAGGTTATGAAGGGCGCACGCTTTATCGAAGCAGTCCAGTAGCTGTGGTTGCGGACCGCATTATAACTGCTCCAGGCCCTGCGCCCGTTAGCTTCACCTGCGCAGTGTTCGAAGGTGCCGGGCTATCTTCAGAGATCATTTCTCAGTTCAGGTCAATGTTGGCAGCGGAACATGGGTGACCGCTTCGTCCTGCAAAACAGCCGATCAGGTGATGGCGACACCGTTGAAAGAGGGACCGAAGGACATGACAGTCAAGCGAATGGACAACGTCCTGATAGTTGTCGACGATCTCGAAGCGGTGAAGGCGTTCTTTATCGAGTTGGGCCTCAAGCTTGAGGGCCAAACCACGGTTGAAGGACCCTCTATCGGAAGCCTCCTAGGGCTTGGAGACGTCCGAGCCACCCTCGCGATGCTGCGGACTCCCGATGGGCAGGGAATTGAACTGGACAAATTCCACACGCCAAACGCAGTCAGGTTTGGGCCCGTGGACGCGCCAGTGAACGCTTTGGGCCTTCGTCGCATCATGTTTGCCGTCGATGAGATCGATGCTGTCGTTGCACGGATGCAGGCCCATGGCG
Source organism: Pseudomonas sp. GW821-FHT01C01 (assembly GCF_059422645.1). Lineage (NCBI taxonomy): Bacteria > Pseudomonadati > Pseudomonadota > Gammaproteobacteria > Pseudomonadales > Pseudomonadaceae > Pseudomonas > Pseudomonas sp. GW821-FHT01C01. The sequence continues at coordinate 35,201 of NZ_JBWKXF010000044.1, forward strand.
CAGAACTCATTGGCCAGATGCAGTACGAGAAATCGTACCGGCTCGCCTATATTCGTGGGCCTGAGGGCATCATCGTCGGGCTTGCCGAGCAACTCGGCTAAGGGCGGGCGGCTCGCTAGCGCGCACGACAATCACCGCGCAGGCAGGCAGCCGCCTAACCCCTTGCATGCCGGCTTTCCGGCCGTCTGGCGAGTCGGAACGAAATTCGCCTTCGGGTCGATTGCAGCCCTTCGCGACAGACAGCAATCGGCCAGTATCAGACATCGAGTTAGTAAACCCCAAAGGGGCTGAACACTGAGGCGGTTGGCTATTTAAGCAGCGGCTCCCTAGAACTTTTCCCTATTTATCGGTCTATGTGGACAGGCACATCCGCTTGGTAAGCGCGACCCCGCAGGCTTCCCGTCGCCAGATGGCCACACGTCCAATTGTCAATCAGAGGTTGTCTTCGTTCATGAAATTCCATGATCCACGGATGGTGCTCTTCGGCCTGCTTGCGTTCGCGGCAGTGGGCTCGGCATCAGCAACACAGATGAAGACCTCAACCCCTGTTTTCGCAACGGAAGTCGCAGCCGTTCAGGCTCCGGCCCTGGCTGCCGGTAACCCTTGGCCGACCTTGGCCAGTATGGCCGGCAAGCAGCCAGGGCCGTTGCTTGCCCATGACGACAGATACTGGCATGACGGCCGTTGGCACGATCGTAGAGACGATTGGCGCCGAGACGACTGGCATAGAGATAATTGGCGTAGAGAGCAAGCCCGCCGAGAGGCCGAGCGCCGGCGTGATTGGGAGCGCCACCAGGATCGGGCCATGTGGCACCGCTACGAGGACGACCATCGCTACTATCGTCGCTAGTGCGAAGCCACGGGATCAATCCACCTGCAACACAGGCGCCGCCTGAGGCCGCATGAAATACAGCGCGGCACCGCCAGCAAAGACTTCGACGTAGCATTCGTGAGGTGGAAACAGCGGAATAAGGCGATCGGCCACTTCAAGCACGACTTTCTGTCGCTTGCCTGAAGCCTTGGCCTTGCCCTCCTTGCCGCCTCCAACGGGGCAGTGCTGACGGTGCATATCGAAGCAGGGAAACGCAACAACAATTGATCGACGCCATCGAGATCTCCAACCGTGACGTCGTGCGCCTGAGGCTGAAGGCGTGAGCAATCAGATGCGCAAATGTGCACTCATGTAGTCAATGAAAACGCGCAACTTTGGCGAAGCATATCGACTGGCTGGCCACAGCATCCAGAAGACGACCTGGCGGTCAATGTAATCGTCCAGCACTGTGACCAGTTGGCCGCTTTCCAGTGCTTCGCGCACCAGGAAGGCAGGCAGAAAGGCAATCCCCCTGCCCTGGATTGCAGCGTAGGCAAGAGGCTCGATCGTGTTCGACGTCATCGTGGCGGCCAGCACCAATTCAGCCTCGGAGGCTTCGAGCCGCAGCGGCCAACGCTCCAGCTTTCCCGTAGCGGGGAATTTGTGTTGCAGGCATGAATGGCGTTCCAGCTCACGCGGATTAGTGGGTACACCCTGCCGCTTGAGATACGTGGGCGACGCCACCAGCACATGGGCGCAGGATCCCAGGCGGCGCGCGGCCAAGCGAGAATCGGATTGCTCGCCGGTCCGAATCACCGCATCGAACCCCTCCTCGATCACATCGACCATGCGGTCGCAAAAATCGATATCCAGTTCGACTTCCGGATACCGCTCCATGAACCCGTCAAAGGCCGGCATCATCAGGTCGCCCAGTAGAGGAGTGCCCACGCGAAGCCGCCCGCGTGGATTGCCAGCCAGGCCTGACAGTTCGGACTCGGCAGCGGTGACCTCGCTGAGGATGCGGCGGCATCGCTCCAGGAACAGGGTTCCCTCGGCCGTCAGCGTGATACTGCGTGTACTGCGATGAAACAGCCGTACATGCAAGCGCTCCTCCATCCGGGCGATGGTTTTGCCCACGGTCGAGGACGACACCCCCAACTGGCGGGCGGACTCGGTAAAGCTGCGTGTTTCGGCAACCTGCACGAACATTGAGATGCCATTCAGACTTTCCATCACTTTTCCTGCTTGCTCCGGCAGAACCCCGCCAACAAGGCGGGATTACGGAAAAAACATCCGAAATGTTCGGCACCGCGGGATATTTTTCTCAACGAATTTTACGCCTACATTGCCCCCATCCCACCACTGATAGGTATCGTTGTCATGTCCAAACTGCACACGAGCATCCAGATAGGCCCACACCAGATTTCCCATCGCGTCGTTCTGGCGCCACTGACCCGTATGCGTGCCGAGCCGGGTGACATCCCTGGCCCGCTGATGGCCGAGTACTACGCCCAGCGTACCACCGCCGGTGGCCTGCTGATCGGCGAAGCTACTATCGCCGCAGCCAATGGTAATGGATACCTCGGTGCTCCCGGTTTGTATGACGATAGCCAAATCGCCGGCTGGAAGCTTGTGACCGACGCCGTTCATGCCAAGGGCGGCAAAATCTTTCTGCAGCTCTATCATGCGGGGCGCCAGTCCAATAGCCTCTTGCAGCCGGACGGCGGCCAGCCGGTGGCCCCTTCCGTCGTGGAGCACGGCGGCCTCGCCTTCACCGAGACTGGCTGGACCCCCGCCAGCCCGGCGCGAGAATTGACCATCGCGGGAATCCGTGGGCTGGTAGAAAGCTTCCGCACCGCGGCCGTACGCGGTATCGCAGCCGGGTTCGATGGCGTGGAGTTGCACTCAGCCAACGGCTACCTGTTCGATCAATTCCTGCAGGACGGCAGCAACAAACGTACGGATATCTACGGTGGCTCGTTCGAGAACCGCAGCCGGTTCCTGCTTGAGGCGGTAGAGGCGGTGATTTCTGTCTGGGGGAGTAATCGGGTGGCGGTACGACTGGGGCCGAGCGGCAATTTCGGCGATATGTCCGACAGCGACCCCGTTGGCCTGTTCACCTATGTCGCGCGCGAACTGAACAAGCTGGACCTCGCCTATCTGCACCTGATCGAGCCGCGCATCCTGGGTCTTGTCGAAGACGAGCGCCGGGACCAGAATCCGGTGGCGTCCCAACTCATTCGCCAGCACTACAAGGGCACCCTTATCGCGGCGGGCGGCTTCTCCGGTGAATCGGCCAACGCGATCCTGGAGGCCGGCGATGCAGACCTGGTCGCGTTCGGTCGCCACTTCATCGCCAACCCTGACTTGCCAGAGCGCCTGCGCAACGGCTGGCCGCTGAACCCGTACGACCGCGAGTCATTCTTCGGTGGCACGGAAGTGGGTTACACGGACTATCCTTTCCATTCTGAAGTCGCGTGAAAATCTGCATCGCCGGTAACTGGGGTCATAGTGCCCCAGCTACCTCTCCGCAAAAAAATTCATCCGTGAAATATCAATTACCCGTAGCAGTCATGAAGATAGGCATCTATCGCTTCCCCTTCATGCAGGCTACGGAAAGATAAACACCCCAAAGAACACCACATACGGCAAGTATCAGCTCCGGATTGAAAATATTCTGATCGACCGGCGCCACCAGGATTTCGCTATAAAGGCACAAGGCGCCCGCGATCAACGCAAAAAAGTAGCCGGTCCGGGTTCTAGTCCGGCGCAGCAGCAGAACCTTTTTCAGACCCTCGTCTTTCCATTCTTGAAGGGGCATGCTTTGGATCTCCTCCAGCAGCACCACACCCCACAGCAACGCGCACAACAAATAACCTATCATCGTGATGTCCTCCAGTTAAAACATTGATTCAACATGAATGCAGCGCGCACTCCGCGCTCAACTTACGAATATCGATTCCAGTGTCTTTTCTGAGTCGCACAATTTGCTCTTATGCATATCCTGAAGCAGGCGAGTGGTTTGAGCGGCTGGTAACAGGGACTTGGCTAAACGCTCCAACATACGGCGCATGGTGGCAAGTTCATGGATCTTGTCGTAGGAGGCGTAGGCTCCCGCGTTTGTGAAGTACTTCCAATGTCTCGGACCAGCACAATTGCTGACCACTATGACTTTTATCAGCGGATACTCAGCTGCGACCACTCGCAATACTTCCATGCCATTACCGTCGCTGAGATTGACGTCCAGCAAGACGACATCGGGTTGTTCACGCCGAATGGCGGCGATAGCGGTCGATGCGCGGTGGAACACCCCGGCAAGTGACAGGCCCGCGATCCGCGGCGACTCCGTGCGCCACAGCACTCGAACGACGTTCGAATCCTCAATGACAAACAGGCGCAAAGGGCCTGAGTTTCTGGTTGGTATCAGTGCAGTCAATGGTTCTGTGTTGGTGACCTGCATGATTTGACCTCTCTTTTTTGACATCGCAGTGCAAGACGCCGACGAAGACAACTCTATTCAGCAGACGAAATCTTGCAGAGAGGTAACTATGCTTGAGTGGAGCCGCCACCACTATCGACGTTAGCAGGACTTCTTTGTGGAGATATCGGCCAGGAGCTTGTAGTGATTCCACTACAAGCAGGCTGGATCGGGCGACGCTTCGGCGAAGCTGGGCATGTGCTGCGCATCATTCCTGCACAGTTCGTCAAACCGCACCTGAAGTTCAACCAGAACGATTCAATGAGGCCGTAATGCTGTTCACTTAGGGACGAACACTGTATCTGTGGCGAGGGAGCTTGCTCCCGCTGGGGCGCGAAGCGGCCCTTCTTTCCCCTAAAGAGCCGGGGACTGCTGTGCAGTCCAGCGGGAGCAAGCTCCCTCGCCACAGGTTGCTTATTGTTCGTTCTATCTCTTAAGTGAGCAGCATGACAATGATGGCAGGGCGTTCTAGGTTAACAGGCCGTTTTCGAGTGCATAGCGGGCCAGTTTCGCGTTGCTGTCCATCCCTGTTTTTTCCAGGATGCGTGCCCGGTACGTCGTGACGGTACTCGGGCTCAAGTGCAATATCTCAGCGATGCGGACAATTCTCTCGCCTGCAGCGAGGAGCTTTAATACTTCAAGTTCCCGGTCGGATAGCGCTTCGTGGGGTGCCGCGTCGCCTCTACCGATAGCATTGACCAGTTTTTCTGCCAGCTCAGGACTGACGTGCTTGCCGCCTGAGGCGACCTTGCGAACCGCCGCAACCAGGGTGGCGGCGGAAATATCTTTGGTGAGGTATCCCGCAGCGCCGTGCTTGATTGCGCGTAACGCATAGGCCTCGACCGAATGCATGCTCAACATCAGAACGGCGAGCTTGGGCTTCTCCGCACGCATGAGCTTGAGGAGTTGCAGGCCAGTCTTATCGGGCAGTTGAATATCTACCAGCGCCACGTCGAAATCTTGCTCCCGGACCCGGAGCATTGCTTCTTGTGCCGTCTCTGCTTCACCCGTTACGTCGATCTCGTTGGCAGTCTCCAGCATGCGTCGCACGCCGTTACGCACGATGCTGTGATCATCCACCAGCAAGACTCTGATTTTGTGGTCAGTCATCTGTATTTTCCATTCGCACCCGCAAGGCCCTGGCCGTATCGTGTCTCGATGTACAGATGATGTTGAACCCGCCGGCACAGTGGCGCGCGCTCATGCACTCCCACACTAACTCTGCGGCCAGTGGCCAGCAAGCCATGGAATCTGCTGCAGAGTTTTACGTTAGCAGGCAGGTAGCGCACTTGCACTTTTGCTTCAGGCGTTAGCGGCGCCTAAGCTCTGAGGTGTGTCTGCACGCCCATGGGTAATGCCTTGCGCGTGGCATCAATTTTGACTGGACAGAGGCATGGCCACAGTGACGACCCCGATCGAAGTTTTCGACATGAAGACGTTGCTGGCAGCGCTGAAGTCGTTGCGCAAAGGTGACTTCACCACGCGGATGCCGGAAGACTGGACCGGCATGCCGGGCAAGATCGCCGACACGCTCAACGAAATCATCGACATGGCAGCCGACACCACCACCGAATTCGAACGCGTGGCGCGACTGATCGGCAAGCAGGGCAAGGTCGATGAGCGTATCGAATTGCCGATGATGAAAGGCTCATGGCAAAAGATCGTCAACTCGAGCAATGCGCTCACCAGCGACCTGATCAGCCCGATGAACGAAATCATTCGCGTTGTCGGTTCGGTTGCCGAGGGTAATCTGAGCCAGCAGGTACCGCCGGTACTCGATGGTCTGAAACTCCGGGGCCAGTTCCTCAAGTCCGCCGAGATCGTGAACACCATGGTGACGCGACTGGGCTCCTTCGCTTCCGAGGTGACCCGCGTGGCGCGCGAAGTCGGCACTGAAGGGATTCTCGGTGGGCAGGCCAATGTCAAAGGGGTGTCCGGCACCTGGAAAGATCTGACCGACTCCGTCAACGACATGGCCGCCAATCTGACCACCCAGATGCGCAACATCGCTTACGTGACGACCGCAGTGGCCAAAGGCGATCTGGGCAAGACGATTACCGTCGAAGCCAAGGGTGAGATTCTCGAACTGAAAAACACCATCAACACGATGGTCGGCCAGCTCTCGAGCTTCGCTGCGGAGGTGACCCGCGTGGCGCTGGAAGTCGGTACCGAAGGCAAGTTGGGCGGTCAGGCGGAAGTGCGCGACGTATCAGGCACCTGGCGCGACCTGACCGAATCGGTCAACGGCATGGCGGCCAACCTGACCACCCAGGTGCGCAACCTCGCACAGGTGACGACGGCGGTGGCGCGCGGCGACCTCGGCAAGAAAATTACCGTTGAAGCCAAGGGCGAGATTCTCGAACTGAAAAACACCATCAACACGATGGTCGACCAACTCTCCAGCTTCGCCGCGGAGGTGACCCGCGTCGCGCTGGAAGTCGGTACCGAAGGCAAACTGGGCGGCCAGGCCGAAGTGACCGGCGTATCCGGTACCTGGAAGGACTTGACCAATTCGGTCAACGGCATGGCGGCCAACCTGACCACCCAGGTGCGCAACATTGCCGATGTGACGACGGCGGTGGCCAACGGCGACCTGTCGCGCAAGATCACCGCCGAAGCGAAAGGTGAAATTCTCCAACTCAAGGAAACCATCAACACGATGGTGGACCAGCTCTCGACCTTTGCCGACGAAGTGACCCGCATGGCACGCGAAGTGGGGACTGACGGCAAGCTCGGTGGCCAGGCCAAAGTGGCGGGCGTCGGTGGCACCTGGAAAGACTTGACCGACTCGGTCAACAGCATGGCGGCCAACCTGACCAATCAGGTCCGCAACATCGCCGACGTGACGACGGCGGTGGCCAAAGGCAACCTGGGGCGCAAGATTACCGTGGAAGCCAAGGGCGAAATCATGGAGCTGAAGAACACCATCAACACCATGGTGGACCAGCTCAATAGCTTTGCCGCCGAAGTGACGCGGGTGGCGCGCGAAGTCGGCACCGAAGGAAAGCTCGGGGGACAGGCACAGGTGCAAGGCGTGTCCGGCACCTGGAGGGATTTGACTGAAAACGTGAACTTCATGGCGGCCAACCTGACCAGCCAGGTGCGAGGCATCGCGAAAGTGGTGACCGCGGTAGCCAACGGCGACATGAAGAAGAAACTGACACTGGAAGCCAAGGGCGAGATCGCCGAACTGGCCGACACCATCAACGGTATGACCGATACGCTGGCGCTGTTCTCCGATCAGGTGACCTCGGTGGCGCGTGAAGTGGGCGTCGAGGGCAAACTGGGCGGCCAGGCCAACGTGCCGGGTGCTGCCGGCACCTGGCGCGATCTGACCGACAACGTGAACGGTCTGGCGGCCAACCTGACCAATCAGGTGCGCGCCATTGCCGACGTGGCGACTGCCGTGACCAAAGGCGATCTGACGCGTTACGTGGAGGTGGAAGCAAAGGGTGAAGTGGCGGAATTGAAGGACAACGTCAACGAGATGATCCGCAACCTGCGGGAAACCACACGGCAAAACGCGGAACAGGATTGGCTCAAGACCAATCTCGCGAAATTTACCCGCCTGCTGCAGGGCCAGCGCGATCTGGCGGCAGTCTCCAAGATGGTGCTGTCAGAACTGGCTCCGCTGATCAACGCCCAGCACGGTGTGTTCTACATGATGAACGAGAGCCCGCCCGATCCTCCGAAACTCAAACTGCTGTCGGCTTATGCGTACAAGGGAAACATCAATGTGAACGATGAGTGGCGGCTCGGCGAGGGCCTGGTCGGGCAATGCGCTTACGAGAAGCGGCGCATCCTGCTGACCGATGTACCCGGAAATTACGTCGCGATTTCATCGGGACTGGGTGCGGCCGCCCCGCTGAATATCATCGTGTTGCCGATCCTGTTCGAGAACAAGGTCAAGGCCGTCGTCGAAATGGCTTCGTTCACGCGCTACAGCATCATTCATCAAACCTTCCTTGATCAGCTAGCTGAATCGATTGGTATCGTGCTCAACACGATCGAAGCCAATATGCGTACCGAAGAACTGCTCAAGCAGTCGCAATCACTGGCGCAGGAGCTGCAAAGGCAACAAGAAGAATTGCGACAGACCAACGAGGAACTGGAGGACAAGGCCGGACTGCTGGCGGAGCAGAAAACCGAAGTCGAGCGCAAGAACCGCGAAGTCGAAATCACCAAGCTGTCGCTGGAGGAGAAGGCGGAGCAACTGATGCTGACCTCGAAGTACAAGTCCGAATTCCTCTCCAGTATGTCCCATGAGCTCAGAACGCCATTGAATAGCTTGCTGATCCTGGCCCAGCAGCTCAGCGACAACGCGCAACATAATCTCACTCCCAGGCAGGTCGAATATGCCAAGACCATCCGTAGCTCGGGCAAAGACCTGCTGGAGCTGATCGACGAGATTCTCTATCTGTCCAAGATCGAGTCGGGTACGGTCACACTGGATCTGAATGAAACACTGTTCGCCGATCTGCACGACCAGATCGAACGCACCTTCCGGCCAGTCGCCGAAAGCCGGGGCCTCACCTTCACGATTGAACTGGCGCCTACCCTCCCCCCCGTCATCTGGACCGACGAAAAGCGCCTGCTGCAGGTGGTCAAGAACCTTTTGTCCAACGCCTTCAAGTTCACTGAGCAAGGCAGCGTCAATATCAGCATCGCACCCGCAATGTCCGGGTGGAGCGTGGATCACAGCGAACTGAATCGCGCCGATGCGGTGATCGCCTTCGTGGTCACCGACACCGGTATTGGCGTATCTGCCGGCAAGCAAAAGCTCATCTTCGAGGCGTTCCAGCAAGCAGATACCGGAACCTCACGAAAATATGGCGGCACCGGCCTCGGCCTGTCGATCAGCCGCGAGCTCGCACACCGGCTGGGCGGTGAGCTGCGGCTGATCACCGGTGAGATCGGCAAGGGCAGTACTTTCGCGCTGTACGTGCCCTTGCGTACACAGGATGCCCAGCGTCAGGCGCCAGACGAATCAGCGACAGAGACAGTACCCAAGCGCGACCTAATGTCAGGCCCGTCTGCACAGATATTGGACGACCGCGAGTCTGTCCAACCCGGGGACCAAGTGCTGCTGATGCTCGAGGGCGACGCCCGATTCGCCGGCATTCTGCTCGAAGCCGCGCACCAGAAGGGGTTCAGGGCTATCGTTACAACCCGTGGCGCGGATGCACTGGAGCTTGTCCAGCGCTTCAAACCCGCCGCGATCACGCTGGACCCGGGCCTGGCGGACATCGATGGCTGGTTGCTACTCGAGCAATTGAAGCGAAATTTCGCCACGCGTCACATCCCGGTCCAGATCATCTCGATCGCTGACGACCGTACACGCGGGCTGCGCTATGGCGCTTTCGACTATCTGCTCAAACCGGTCACAGCCGACGAAATTCAAAATGCGCTGGTCGGTATCGTGGCATTCGCACGGCGCAAGACCAGGAGTCTGCTGCTCATCGACGGCGACGAAGGGCACCGCGCCCGCATCCTCGATCTACTCGGCAACACCGACGTGAAGATCACAACGACCGACAGCAGCGCTGAAGCCTTGAAGAAACTGGCAAAGAAACGCTACGACTGCATGGCAATCAATCTCAATCTGCCCGACGCATCCTGTATCGGGTTTCTCGAGGCGTTGCAGGAAGACCACGCAATGCGTGAATTGCCGATCGTCGTCTATGGTGCAGAAACACTGTCCAAGCCGGAACACGAGCGCTTCAGGACACTGCTCGGCAAGGGCGTCATCAAGGCCGTTCAATCCCCCGAGCGCATACTCGACGAAACCGCGCTGTTTCTACACCGCGTCGTCGCCAGGCTGTCGCAGACCCAGCGCAGGATGCTGGAAAAACTCTATGAGGGCTCGGACAGTCTCGAAGGTAAAAAGGCCTTGGTGGTCGACGATGACGTGCGCAATATTTTTGCCCTGACCAGCGTGCTTGAGTGCAACAAAATGCTGGTGGCCACGGCCGAAAACGGCCGAACCGCCATAGAACTGCTGCAGCAGCAGCCCGATACCGACATCGTGCTGATGGACATCATGATGCCCGAGATGGATGGCTTTGAAACCATGCGCCAGATCCGTACTTTCAAAAGATTTGAAACCCTGCCCATGATTGCGCTGACGGCGAAGGCGATGATGGGTGACCGTGAAAAGTGCCTCGAGGCAGGCGCCTCGGACTATGTCAGCAAGCCGGTGGACACCGACCAGCTACTGTCACTGATGCGCAAATGGCTCTATCGATGACTCTGTACCGCGCTCATTGCGCGACAGCAAAGGTGGCAATGTGCGCAAGGCCGGCTCGATTTTACCGGTGCTGCCGTTACGGCAAGAGGCGCTAGCGCAAACCGAGTGGCATAAACATGCAGCAGGAACCCCCGGTATTCAAAGAGAGAGCCCAGGTGCGGCAACCGCTCCCGCCTGATGGCGCGCCAGCATCCGTGTTGCTGGTGGATGACAATCACGCCAAGCTTACGGCGCTGGCCGCGGTGATTGCCGACATGGGCCTCGATATTGCCACGGCGACTTCCGGGCGCGAGGCACTGCGCCTGCTATTGCAGCGCGACTTCGCAGTCATTCTGCTCGACGTGAAAATGCCAGTGATGGACGGTTTTGAAACCGCGGCACTCATTCACGGCCGCCCGAAGTCGGCCCACACGCCCATTATCTTCGTCACCGCTGAGGCCGATACGGATTCCGAGCGTTTCCGCGGTTATACGTCCGGCGCAGTGGATTACATCTTCTCGCCGATTGTGGCCGAGGTTCTTCGCGCCAAGATCCGGGTGTTTGTCGACCTGTTCTATCTGCAGCGCAAACTGACGATGCAGGCCGAAGAATTGCTGCAATCGAAGCGGCTGCTGCGTGAGCTGGCCGCCTATCAGGAGCACATCAAGGAAGAAGAGCGAAAGCGCATCGCACGCGACATCCATGACGAGCTGGGACAGAGTCTGCTGGCGTTGCGAATCGATGTCTCCATGTTGCAGGCGCGCACCAGTACCATGCACCCCAAGCTCAACGAAAAGGCCAGCGATGCTCTGAATCACCTCGATAACGCCATCCGCAGTGTCCGCAGTATCATCAATGATCTTCGGCCACCCGTACTCGATCTGGGATTGCAGGCAGCGATCGAGTGGCAACTTGAAGAGTTCCGGCAGCGCAGCGCGATCGATTGCACGATGTCGGTGGACGACCAGGATTTCCGTTGCGATCTGAATGAAAAATCCGCCACGACGCTGTTCCGCATCGTGCAGGAATCGCTGTCGAATATTGCCCGGCACGCGCAAGCGACACAGGTGCATATCGAACTCTACGGGAACAGTCGCCGGCTTTACTTGCAGATCAAAGACAACGGCGTAGGCATGACGGATCGCAAAAAATTGAACTCGTTCGGGTTGGTGGGGATGAAGGAACGCATCAGCATGCTGGGCGGGGAATTCACGATCGACAGCGCACCGGACAAAGGAACGAGTTTAACGATATCGCTGCCACTCGACTGACGCGGTTTGGGACCAGCCGGAGAAAATGTCCGGACTGGACTCGCTCATCCTGCAGCCCTGCCATACTGATCAGCATGACCAGTGCAACCTTCCGCTTCTACGAGGAGCTCAACGATTTCCTGCCGGCCGAACGGCGGCGGCAATCCTTCACTTGCAAATGCGCGCGAGGGGCGACGGTCAAGCACATGATCGAGGCGCTCGGGGTACCGCACACCGAGGTCGAGCTGGTGCTGCTCAACGGCGAGTCGGTGGGCTTCGAGCGGGTAATCCTCGACAGTGACCGGCTGGCGGTGTATCCAAAGTTCGAAGCGCTGGACATCAGCCCGCTGCTCAAGGTTCGTGCGCAACCTTTACGGGTGCTGCGCTTCGTCGCTGATGCACACCTTGGCGGGCTGGCCAGCCTGCTGCGTATGAGCGGCTTCGACACCCTCTATGACAATGGCTTCGAGGATGGCCAGATCGCCGAGATCGCTGCGCAGCAAGGACGCATCGTGCTAACCCGCGACCGCGAACTGCTCAAGCGGCGGATCATCAGCCATGGCTGTTATGTGCACGCCCTGAAACCGTCGCTGCAGCTGCGCGAATTGTACGAGCGCCTCGACCTGGCGCGTAGCGCACGGCCATTCAGCCTGTGCCTTCATTGCAACCTGCCGCTGCACGAGATCAGCCCGGAACTGGCTCGGACGCAGGTGCCGCCACGCATTGGCGCCCTCTATTCGCACTTCCTGCGCTGCGACGCCTGTCAACGGGTTTACTGGGAGGGTTCGCACTGGCGCGGTATGTGTGCATTGCTGGCACCTCTGCTGGACCGATAGCCGGGTGTGCGTGTTTCGCCGGAGGTGAATCGTAGTACAACGTTGAGTAGCCGCTGAAACGGGTCGAATGCCGCCCGTCGCGACAGGCAGAAATCGGGCAATCCCTGACATTTCTCCCCTGGCTCAATAGCAGGCGTTTTCGGTCCATACAGCGTCACAACCACCGCCTGAACATATCTATTTTTTCCAGACCAATTGGGTGTCGAGTTGGGCCTGGACCTGTTCGGCCACCTACTTTTTTCCAGTCCCTGGCAGACTTGGGTAATGCCGGCGCTCGCGACTTCTCGGACTCAGCCAACTGAATTGAAATCACTGATTCACCTTGCGTGAAAATCCGTCATGACATGTTATGACCTCCTTCAGAAACGGGCTTTGACCAACAAATACGGGGGTTAAAGGACGAATGGTCGAGAGGCGTCAAGCGCGGGGAATTGCCGGGAGTTTGCAGCCACTACAGGCTTTGCAGACGGGCGCGTTCGTCGAGGTAAAGTGAACTTCACGTTCACCATGTGTCACATTAAGTCCCCGTTAAGCGAACTTCAGAAGAGGTACAGCCTTATGAACATTGCTACAGTAGTAAGTGCCGTGATTTCCAGTCTCGCACCAAGTGTCTTCGACCAGAACGGCCTGCAAGAGCCCGGCGCGCATGTCTCAGCCGTCGATTACCACTACGGAATGGAGATCGATGTAAAGCGGGTACTGCAGCGCACCGATACATCCGACAAGACTGGCATGGTACCGGTGACCCTGGTCTATGAAGACAGCGAGGGCGAGGTTCACAAGATCCGTTTCCTCGAATGGGGCGC
>NZ_JBWKXF010000045.1:0-48195 GCF_059422645.1 Pseudomonas sp. GW821-FHT01C01
TTTGTTTATCAAGGAGTTTTCCGTTTCGACTGCGCCGGAAGTGGGGCGAATTATAGGCCTCCAGAATCTGCCGTCAAGCATTGATTTTTTTTCTATCAATAACTTGCAGAAAGAACCAAAACGACCCGAAGGAAGCCTAAAAGGAAGGGGACATGCTGCCTCTATATAGAAGAGCTTCCTCGATGGCAGCCACTGCCCAGGTCATAGCCGAAAAACGAGTCCACCGCGCATAGAAGATTATGCCGGCCACCAAAAAACAAAAAAGCACCCAAGGTGCTTTTTTATTAGCGCTATCAGCTGGACAAAGCCGCCACCCTCGCCCGCGCCATGTGCAGCTTCTTGTAGCTGTCGATCAGGCGAAGGTGCCTATCGAGCCCTTCCAGCTTCATGCTCGTCGGCGTCAGACCGTAAAAACGTACGCTGCCATCCACCGACCCTATCGCCGCGTCCATCCGCTCGTCACCGAACATCCGACGGAAGTTAGCCTCGTAGTCGCTCAGTTCCAGATCATCGTCCAGTTGCATTTCCAGCACGACGTTCACGGCTTGATAAAACAACCCGCGCTCCACGGTGTTGTCGTTGTATTGCAAGAAGGCTTCCACCAGATCTTTCGCCTGATCAAACTTCTGCAAGGCGAGATAAATCAGCAGCCGCAGTTCCAGGATCGTCAATTTGCCCCAAGGTGTGTTGTCGTCGAACTCGATGCCGATCAAGGTAGTGATGTCGGTGTAATCATCCAGCTCGCTGCTTTCCAGCCCCTGGGCCAGCGTTCTCAGGCCGACTTTGCTCAGGCTGTGCAGGTTGAGGATGTCGGCGCGGAACTGCAGCGCTTTGTTAGTGTTATCCCAGATCAAATCTTCTACCGGATAGATCTCTGAGTAGTCCGGCACCAGAATGCGGCAGGCCTTGGCGCCGATGTGCTCATAGACCGCCATGTACACTTCTTTGCCCATGTCTTCGAGAATGCCGAACAACGTCGCGGCCTCTTCGACATTGGAGTTTTCGCCTTGACCGGAGAAATCCCACTCAACGAATTCGAAATCCGGCCTGGCACTGAAGAAGCGCCACGAGACCACACCGCTGGAGTCGATAAAGTGCTCCACGAAGTTGTTCGGTTCAGTCACCGCCTGACCTTCGAACGTCGGCTGAGGCAAATCATTCAAACCTTCAAAACTGCGGCCTTGCAGCAGTTCCGTCAGGCTGCGCTCCAGCGCTACTTCCAGGCTTGGGTGCGCGCCAAACGAGGCAAACACGCCACCGGTACGCGGGTTCATCAAGGTGACACACATCACCGGGAAATCCCCGCCCAGCGACGCATCCTTGACCAGCACCGGGAAGCCCTGCTCTTCCAGGCCCCGGATACCGGCCAGAATCCCCGGGTACTTCGCCAGCACTTCCTGCGGCACATCCGGCAAGGCCATTTCGCCTTCGAGGATTTCGCGCTTGACCGCGCGCTCGAAGATTTCCGACAGACACTGCACTTGCGCTTCGGCCAGCGTGTTGCCGGCGCTCATCCCATTACTCAGGAACAGGTTTTCGATCAGGTTGGACGGGAAGTACACCACCTCATTGTCCGACTGGCGCACAAACGGTAGCGAACAAATACCGCGCTGGGTGTTGCCGGAGTTGGTGTCGTACAGATGCGAGCCACGCAACTCGCCGTCCCGGTCGTAAATCTTCAGGCAGTACTCGTCGAGGATTTCAGACGGTAGTTCGTCCTTTGGGCCGGGCTTGAACCAGCGCTCGTCCGGGTAATGTACAAACGCCGCGTTGGCGATGTCCTCGCCCCAGAACTGATCGTTATAGAAGAAGTTGCAGTTGAGCCGCTCGATAAACTCGCCCAACGCCGATGCCAGCGCGCCCTCTTTGGTCGCGCCTTTGCCATTGGTAAAACACATCGGCGAGTGCGCATCGCGAATATGCAGCGACCACACATTGGGAACGATATTGCGCCACGAAGCGATTTCAATCTTCATGCCCAGGTCGGCCAGGATGCCCGACATGTTGGCGATGGTTTGCTCCAACGGCAGGTCCTTGCCCACAATGTAGGTGCCCGCTTCGCTCGTCGAGTGCGGCATCAGTAACGCCTGGGCATCGGCGTCGAGGTTTTCTACCTCTTCAATCACAAACTCAGGTCCGGTTTGCACCACCTTCTTTACCGTGCAACGGTCGATGGAGCGCAAGATCCCCTGACGGTCCTTGGCGGAAATGTCAGCCGGCAATTCGACCTGAATCTTGAAAATCTGGTTGTAGCGGTTTTCCGGGTCAACAATATTGTTCTGCGACAGGCGGATATTTTCGGTGGGGATATTGCGAGTCTCGCAATACAACTTCACGAAGTACGCCGCACACAACGCCGACGAAGCCAGGAAGTAATCGAACGGCCCCGGCGCCGAGCCATCGCCCTTGTAGCGAATGGGTTGATCGGCAATCACCGTGAAGTCGTCGAACTTGGCTTCAAGTCGAAGGTTGTCGAGAAAGTTGACCTTGATTTCCATGTGCGATTACCAGAATAACGAGCTGAACGATTTGGCCGCCATTATCCGGTTTTTCAGCACAGACCGTTAACTTTCCACTATTTATCGATCAACACGACACCGCGCTCCTCAAGCAAACGCACAAACATCGTGAGGCTCTGCGACACGGTCCCCCTGCGCCACACCAGCCAGGTACGTAAATAGCGGAAAGACTCCGACAACGGCCAGACGCTGACCGTCGTGCACCCTGGCATGCTTTCGAGCATGCTGCGGGGCATCAGCGCCAGGCCGGCACCTGCGCTGACGCAGGCCAGCATGCCGTGATAGGACTCCATTTCGAAAATCTTGCCGGGCACCGCTGCACCATTGGCGAACCAGCTTTCGAAGTGATGGCGATAGGAGCAATTGGAGCGGAAGGCATAGATGTTTTCGCCATTTACATCCTTCGCCCGATGAATCGGGTCATGGTTGAGCGGTGCGATCAAGACCATTTCCTCCTCGAATGCCGGTACGCCCTCCAGCACCGGATGCAACACCGGACCATCGACAAATGCAGCGGCCAGCCGTCCCGACAGCACCCCATCGATCATGGTCCCGGAGGGGCCGGTGGACAGATCCAGTTCGACCTTGGCGTGTTTCTGGTTATAGGCTGCCAATAGCTCGGGAATACGTACCGCAGCGGTGCTCTCCAGCGAACCCAACGCGAATGCACCTTGCGGTTCTTCACCCGCCACTGTGGCGCGCGCCTCCTGGACCAGATCGAGAATACGTCGAGCGTAATCCAGAAAACTCCAGCCGGCTGGTGACAAGCGCAGACGACTCTTCTCGCGGATAAACAAGTCCACACCCAAGTCCAGCTCAAGCTGCTTGATTCTGGTCGTCAGATTCGAGGGCACCCGGTGAATATGCTGGGCGGCCACGCTAATGCTGCCGTGCTCGGCGACAGCTTTGAAAATTTCGAGCTGAACCAGATCCAAGTCATTCTCCAAACGTGAACGTTATGCTCAGTATTATTCAGTTTCCAGAAAACATATACCCCCATAACCTGAGCACATTCCCACCTTGCAGGACGGAGCCATGACCAAAGTATTCAGCCTTACCCATGCCATTTCGATCAACCCGACTACGGGCGAGCAGATCGGCCATTACCCTTTCGAATCCGATCCAGCATTACAGGCTGCGCTGACGCGGGCCGCCACCGGATTTCGTGCCTGGCGCAGCAAGCCGGTTGAACAACGCGCGCAGCTTTTGATCAGCCTCGGCCAGGCGTTGCGCAACAATGCAGAAGCCATGGCGAACATGATCACCCTGGAAATGGGTAAGCCGATTGCCCAGGCCCGCGGTGAAATTGAAAAATGCGCGCAGCTCTGCGAGTGGTACGCCGAACATGGCCCCGCCATGCTTAGCTCGGAACCAACCCTGGTTGAAGGCGGCAAAGCACGCATTGAATATCGCCCGCTCGGCCCGATTCTCGCCGTCATGCCGTGGAACTTCCCCATCTGGCAAGTCCTGCGCGGTGCGGTCCCGACGTTGCTCGCAGGCAATACCTACGTGCTCAAGCACGCGCCAAACGTCATGGGCAGCGCCTACCTGCTGCTGGAAGCCTTCAGGCAAGCGGATTTTCCTGAAGGTGTTTTCGAG
This sequence comes from Pseudomonas sp. GW821-FHT01C01, assembly GCF_059422645.1. NCBI lineage: Bacteria > Pseudomonadati > Pseudomonadota > Gammaproteobacteria > Pseudomonadales > Pseudomonadaceae > Pseudomonas > Pseudomonas sp. GW821-FHT01C01. The sequence goes on from NZ_JBWKXF010000045.1 coordinate 4,119, forward strand.
GTCATCAATGTCACGCCAGAGGGAGTATCCAAGGCGATCGCCGATCCACGCATTGCGGCGGTCACCCTCACCGGTAGCGTGCGTGCCGGCATGGCCATCGGCGCTCAGGCCGGAGCGGCACTGAAGAAATGTGTATTGGAATTGGGTGGCTCCGACCCATTTATCGTGCTCGAGGACGCGGACCTCGATGAGGCGGTGAAAGCTGCCGTGATCGGGCGTTATCAAAACTCCGGACAAGTCTGTGCCGCAGCCAAACGCCTGATTGTCGAGCAAGGCATTGCCCGGGAATTTACCCGCAAGTTCGTCGAGGCCACCCAACAACTGGTCGTCGGTGATCCACTAGCCACCACTACCTACATCGGCCCGATGGCTCGCTTCGATTTGCGCGACGAACTGGATCAACAGGTGCGCGATACATTGGAAGAAGGCGCGACGTTGCTAATGGGTGGAAAGAAGGCTGAAGGCCCCGGCAATTACTATGAGCCCACTGTTCTCGGCGACGTGACCGATCAGATGACCTCATTTAAACAGGAATTGTTTGGTCCTGTGGCTTCAATCATCACGGCCAGAGACGCAGCCCATGCGCTGGAGCTGGCCAATGACAGTGAGTTCGGCCTCACCGCCACCCTCTACACGCGCAATGTCGAACTCGCCCGCCAGATGGCCGGCGAACTTGAAACCGGCGGCGTGTTCATCAACGGTTATAGCGCCAGCGATCCGCGCGTCACTTTTGGTGGAGTGAAGAAGAGTGGCTTTGGCCGGGAACTCTCGCACTTCGGAGTGCGCGAGTTCTGTAATGCACAAACGGTTTGGCTGGATCGGCGCTAAGGTCAGCGCAGCGCTCCGGGGGGCATAAATGGGGGTATGTTCCAGACATGAAAAATATGGTCGGGACGGAGTGATTCGAACACTCGCCCCCCTAGCACCCCATGCTTGAAAATGGGCCTAATGCCCAGCATTTGCTGAGTCTTCTTCTGGCGCTCGCTGCAAACGGTGCTTTACAGAGTTGAACAGGAAATAGCGAATCCCCGAAAAAGTCCCCACACCTTTTTAGGACCATCCACGGCGTTCTGCCGATATCTCCCTCCCTGACTGCCTACCGTTGCAATGTCGACCCTCCACCAAGGAATCGCTTTGCAAACTCAACCCCTCCTTGAATCCCAACATAAAGACACCATATTGCCACTACGCGAAGGTTTTAGCATTTGCCCCTCGTGTGCATTTCCAAGGGCTGTGAACGGCCTAAAGGTTGCTAGATCGTGACCGATATGCTGCATATTACAAAGTTAAGGACTCTCTCCATGGATGTTGGCGTTTATAAAATCACCGAAGTCACCAATGACTTCATTATCGAGAAGATCAAGGCGCACGAGAGCTTCGTGTTGGAATGCGGAGAATTTGATCGCTACTCGAAAACCTTGACGTGGCTTGAACAGGCAATTGAAAAGCAGGATTTGTCGGTTCGGATCTATATGCGGGCTCGTAAGCTTTCGATGGGAGGCTTTGCCGGCTTTGCTGGGGCTAGCGTAATTGGTGCTCCGCTGGCACTTGGCGCGCTTGCAATAGGTGTTGTCGCCGGAGTAGGCATTGCCGCTCACAACCTATCGACACTGAACCCTGACTACGAAGTTGGAAAGCATCCTCTCGGCTCGACTCTGTACGTTGACTATATGAAGTAAACGCTTCAGGTATTGGAAACATGCGAAGCGGGGTGAAATCTATTAGTTCGTCCCGCCTCCGCCCATACGACAGGTTGGACTGCTACTCTGACCTCTTAACCGAGGATTTTCGATGCCAAACTCAGACCTACTCCCCTCCCTGCTATTCAAGCTCAACGAAAACCAACTCGCCCTCGAAGCTGCCATCATGGAGCTATCGAACTGGATCGAGCAGCGCGGATCAGCCGATGTCGCCGACAACGTGCGCAGCGCGCTGATGCCATCGACAAGAATGAAGAGTTCATCAAGATGACGCTCGCGGTTCTGATGACGCCGGAGTGAAATACCTTTTACGGTCAGCGTCAGCGTGAGGCCCTGGTCTCATTTAAGGGAAAAAAGCAGCCCACTAAGGTATTGCCCTAAAGACAGCTGTTTTCCAGGAGCTTACATTCGCTCACCGGCAAGGACGCATTTCAACCAAACACTCACGCCTAAGGCATCGAGTAAAATGCGTTGTTCAGCCATCACCCTCATAGCCATCATCTCCGCCACCCTTGCTGTAGCGTTGTATGGTTGGTATCGCCACTTGCGAGACGATGAAGATGACCTTGTTTAGCCTGCGTACCTTTCGGCGACTATCATCCCCCCCTGTAAAACTATCTAACAAGCTCCCGTACGGTAGTTTTGGACCGCATTTCACCCTGCTACGGCGTCCTGACGACCGAACACAATCACTCGCATAACGTACTTTCTATGCTCAAAAGCCTCCAAGCTTCGCAAGGGTCACCACGATAACAAAAAGCCCCATGGCTACACACACAAGGCCATGTATCCAACTGAACCACCTTCGCCAAGGTTTGTGCCAGGATTTCGGCATCAAGGGCATCGTCCCTGGAGCGCTATTGCGGGTCCAGATACCTGTTACGCCTGCCGCAATGAATAGCAGTCCAATAACTATGATGAAGAAGACGCTGACGATTGTGATCATACCTCCACCTTGCGCTTACCAATGCAACGCCATCCAAATGACTGAAGCCGTCTACTCATCGTAGCTCCTGCATCCTCAGCAGGGATGCGGACCATGGGGCAAAGACTCCGAAAGGCTACCGACCCAATCCGTCATACGCTTGTTCACAGGTTAGTCCCCGGATTCTGGCTTGGTCAGCAACTTCAGCCAAGTCGCCCGCTCGCTGATCAGCGCGCTTGAACACGTCGGCAAGCGCAGCGGCGACGTGGGCAGCTGCCTGGCTTGCGGCGGCAGTGCAGGAATGGCCGCTGGCTTCACTGGCACCGTAGCGGCGGACCACTCCGACGAACTCTTCTACGTCGTGTCCGCGCAGCTTCAGCTTGGGCATGCCTTCTTCGGTGAACGCAGGCTGGCCGTACTTATCTATCGCCTGAGCGATGTGGTAGAGCTCGTGTTCAACCAGGGCGCAGAAGTCAATGTCGCTGCAGGTGGCGGAGTAATCAGCAGCAAGGGTGATAATGAAAGCCGGCACTTCGCCGAACCAATCGAACATCTGCTGTTACATCCGGGCCTTCTGCCAACCACCAGCGCGAAAAGCTACCTGTTCGGCTTGGCCCAGGACTGTACGACCCTGCTTCTCGACGCTGGAGGATGCCCACATGATCCGGACATTAGCATCCAGCAGATGGGCATGGTCTTCGTTATGGATGCTGCCGGTATCTGCAAGGATTTCGGCTTGGAGCCAATCCCACACTTCAGGGGATGGAGTCAGTCGGATGCCGAAGTCGGAAAGCTCAGACAGTTCGATCAATGACGTTGGAGGATGCGGCCGACGCATGTCAGAAGAACTTACTTATTCAATGACTGCCCCCAAAAGAGGAGCGGATTGACCGCCTTTGCACGATCCGGCCGAGCCTAATGATCACTCTCTAACCACCGAGACTCACAAAATGAAAAAGACCACGATTTACCTGTCGCTTGCTGCAGCGCTCATCGTTTTCATGATCGCGCCGGAATGTCTGAACCCCGGCATTGTTGCGTGCTTATTCAGTAAGTCCTGAGATCTGCAATCTCGGCTGGGCAGGCGTGTTCGATCGCCTCCCAGTCGGGTTGCTTGGTTGTCATCGGTTCATTCTGACGCTTGAAATGATGGCCGATTGCCGCTATCACTATCAGCCCATTTCTTTTAGGTGATCTTGTGAAAAAATTCGTAGCTGTCTTAATCGGTGTTTGGATGCTTGCGGGCTGCTCGGAGGACAACAGCCAGTACAAATCGATTGTTCAATGCTCGATGTCTGCAGAACATTTGAATCGGAGTGAGGCATGGCAAGTTATGCAGGTGCACTCTGAAGTTCTTGCCGCGACTCACCACATTGATATGTCGCCCTCGAAGACAAATCAGCTAAGGAGCGAAATCGAATCTGAGTGGAAGCTTGATTCCCTTTCAAATGAAGCTCGTACTGCAAAGCTGGAGTCTGTTTTCAACTCCCCTGCCTGCAAAGCAATGCAGCTCTGACGGCACAGCCACCTACCTCGCGACACAATTTGCTGATTCGCGAATCGTGTCGCGCCTTAAGTCTTGCGCTGCGATGGCTTCGCCTTGGGGGATCAACCCAACAGGCTCATATCTGCTCCGACGCTCTTCCCCTCCCCAGCTCCAGTCCTGCGTGAAGATGTACTGGCGGCGACCGGTGCTGACGATCTTGAAGAGGAAGCAGGCGTGAAAAAACGAGGAGTCACGCAAATGTCACGCACATGAAAAAGGCCAATGCTGTGAACATTGGCCTAAGTCATTGAATAATATGGTCGGGACGGAGTGATTCGAACACTCGACCCCTAGCACCCCATGCTAGTGCGCTACCGGACTGCGCTACGCCCCGACTAGGCGTGAAACCTGTTCCTCATCTCGAGGAACGCTCAAGAATATATCGCAAGCTTTTGAAAACTGAAAGTATTTAAAAGCAGGAATTTATTTCTTGAGTACCACCAGAACATCTTCCAGTTCGGCGATCATCTGGCGAATCATTTGTTTGTATTGGGTGGTGTCGTCTTTGGCTTCGTCACCTGACAAGCGCAGGCGCGCTCCGCCGATGGTGAACCCCTGATCATAAAGAAGCGCGCGGATCTGCCGGATCATCAGCACGTCCTGGCGCTGATAATACCGGCGGTTTCCGCGGCGTTTGACAGGGTTGAGTTGAGGAAACTCCTGCTCCCAATAGCGCAGCACGTGTGGTTTTACCGCACACAGCTCGCTGACTTCACCAATGGTGAAGTAGCGTTTGCCCGGGATGACGGGTAGCTCGTCGTTATGACTTGGTTCCAGCATAAGCCTCAACTCGGGCCTTCAACTTCTGCCCTGGACGAAAGGTGACCACACGGCGAGCCGTGATCGGGATTTCTTCCCCCGTTTTCGGATTGCGGCCAGGCCGCTGGCGTTTGTCCCGAAGGTCGAAATTGCCGAAACCGGACAATTTGACTTGTTCGTTGTCTTCAAGAGCGTGCCTGATTTCTTCAAAAAACAGTTCGACCAATTCCTTGGCCTCCCGTTTGTTCAGGCCCAGCTCTTCATACAGACGTTCCGCCATCTCAGCTTTCGTCAGAGCCCCCATACGTCACTTCCTTAACGTGGCGTTCAACCTTTGTTCGAGCGAGGTGAGGATGTTTTGCGTTGCGGTATTCACCTCATCGTCATTAAGAGTGCGCGATGGATGCTGCCAGGTCAAGCCGACTGCGAGGCTTTTTCTATCAGGATCAATGCCTTTACCCTGATACACGTCAAATAGCCTGAGGTCTGTCAGCCATTCGCCTGCATTTTCACGGATTACGTCAAGTACAGCCGTGGCTGCAACGTTTTTGTCCGCGATCAGTGCAAGGTCACGACGCACTTCAGGAAAGCGCGATAACTCGTGGAATTCTGGCATTTTACCCGACGCCACTTCCGCCAGAACCAACTCGAAGACAAAGACCGGGCGGTCGAGACCGAGGGTTTTCGACAGTTCAGGATGAATAGCGCCAATGAAGCCGACCAGGCGACCTTCACGCTCGATGCGCGCGGTTTGGCCCGGGTGCAACGCTGGGTGCTTGCCCGGCACGAAAGTGAAGGAGTCCAGTGCTCCGGCAAAACCCAGAACAGCTTCGACGTCTGCCTTGACGTCGAAGAAGTCGACGGTATCGCGACCCTGCGCCCAGCCTTCCGGCAAGCGACTGCCGCAAACCACACCGGCGAGCATCGGCTCTTGCTTCAAACCTTCGAGCTGACCAACAAAACGCAGGCCGCTTTCGAACAGTCGCACGCGGTCCTGTTGACGGTTCAGGTTGTGCTGAAGCGCCTTGACCAGACCTGGCCACAAGGACGAACGCATCGCAGCCATGTCATTGGAGATCGGATTGGCGAGCAGCAACGGCTCTACACCCGGATTAAACAGCTCGAACTGTTTCGGATCGATGAAGCTGTAGGTGATTGCTTCCTGATAACCACGAGCAACCAGCAGGCGACGCAGCTCAGGCAGATCACTACGCGCCTCTGCTTTTGCTTGCGGCGCCAATCGCGCTTGCGGATAACGAACCGGCAAACGGTTGTAGCCGTACAGGCGTGCCAGCTCTTCGATCAGGTCGACTTCCAGGCTGATATCGAAGCGATGGCTCGGAACATCTACACGCCACTGCCCTTCCCCTTCGGCAGAAACAGCCAGACCCAAAGCATTGAGCAGACGCTCCACTTCAGCCGAATCCATTTCCATACCCAGCATTTGGGCAATGCGCTGGGCACGCAGGGTAATCGGAGCAATTTTCGGCAGATGCTGCTCGCTGACGGTTTCGATGATCGGACCCGCTTCACCGCCGGTGATCTCCAGCAACAAGCCAGTCGCGCGCTCCATGGCTTCACGGGCCAGTTGCCAATCCACACCACGTTCATAGCGATGCGATGCATCGGTGTGCAGACCATAGGAACGGGCCTTGCCCGCTACGGCGATCTGGTCGAAGAAGGCGCTTTCAAGGAACACATCACGTGTGGTCGCGGAAACACCGCTGTGCTCGCCCCCCATGACACCGGCAATTGCCAGCGCTCGGGAATGGTCGGCAATCACCAGCGTATCGCTACGCAGGCTGACTTCCTGACCGTCGAGCAGAACCAGCTTCTCGCCCTCTTCGGCCATACGCACACGAATGCCGCCGTTGATTTCGGCGAGATCGAAGGCGTGCAGCGGCTGACCCAGCTCCAGCATCACGTAGTTAGTGATGTCGACGGCAGCATCGATGCTGCGCACTTCTGCACGACGCAGACGCTCGACCATCCACAGCGGCGTAGGCTTGGACAGGTCAACGTTACGAATCACCCGCCCCAGGTAACGCGGGCACGCGGCCGGTGCCAGTACTTCAACCGAACGCACTTCGTCGTGCGCGGCAGGAACCGAAGCCACCACCGGACGGGTGACCGGAGCGGCATACAGCGCGCCGACTTCACGAGCCAGACCGGCCAGGGACAGGCAGTCACCACGGTTCGGGGTCAGGTCGACCTCGATGCTGGCGTCTTCCAGATCCAGATAAACGCGGAAATCCTCGCCCACCGGCGCATCGGCCGGCAGCTCCATCAGACCGTCATTACCTTCACCGATCTGCAGCTCGGATTGCGAGCACAGCATGCCGTTGGATTCAACGCCACGCAGCTTGGCCTTCTTGATCTTGAAGTCGCCTGGCAGCTCGGCGCCAATCATGGCGAAAGGAATCTTCAGGCCCGGGCGCACGTTTGGCGCGCCGCAAACAACCTGGAAGGTTTCCGAACCGTTGCTGACCTGGCACACGCGCAGCTTGTCGGCGTCCGGGTGCTGCTCGGTGCTCAGCACCTCGCCAACCACCACACCACTGAAAACACCGGCGGCCGGCGTAACGCTATCGACCTCAAGACCGGCCATCGACAGACGAGCAACCAGCTCGTCGCGACTTACCTGCGGGCTAACCCAGCCGCGCAGCCATTGTTCACTGAATTTCATCCTGCTCTCCTAAAAATTCGTTACGACTAGCGAAATTGCGCGAGGAACCGCAAGTCGTTGTCGAAGAACAGACGCAAGTCGTTCACGCCGTAACGCAGCATGGCCAGACGCTCAACGCCCATGCCGAAGGCAAAGCCCGAGAACTCTTCCGGGTCGATGCCGGACATGCGCAGCACGTTCGGGTGAACCATGCCGCAGCCCATCACTTCCAGCCAGCCGGTCTGCTTGCAGACGCGGCAACCTTTACCGCTGCACATCACGCATTCCATGTCGACTTCGGCGGATGGCTCAGTGAACGGGAAGTACGAAGGACGGAAACGCACGGCCAGCTCTTTTTCGAAGAACACCCGCAGGAACTCTTCGATGGTGCCTTTGAGGTCGGCGAAATTGATGTCGCGATCGACCAGCAGGCCTTCGACCTGGTGGAACATCGGCGAGTGGGTGATATCGGAGTCGCTGCGGTATACGCGGCCTGGGCAGACGATGCGGATCGGCGGCTGCCTGGACTCCATGGTGCGGACCTGTACCGGCGAGGTATGGGTGCGCAACAGCATGTTCGCATTGAAATAGAAGGTGTCATGCATCGACCGGGCCGGGTGATGGCCTGGGATGTTGAGCGCTTCGAAGTTGTGATAATCGTCTTCGACCTCAGGGCCTTCGGCGATGCCGTAGCCAATACGGGTGAAGAACTGTTCGACGCGTTCCAGAGTGCGGGTAACCGGATGCAGACCACCGGAGGTCTGACCGCGGCCAGGCAGGGTCACGTCAATGGACTCGGCAGAGAGTTTGGCAGCCAGGTCGGCTTCTTCAAACAATGCCTTGCGCGCATTAAGGACCTCTGTGACACGCTCCTTGGCAACGTTGATCAGCGCACCGACCTGCGGACGCTCTTCTGCCGGCAAATTCCCCAGGGTCTTCATCACCTGAGTCAATTCACCCTTCTTGCCAAGGTAGTGAACCCGGATTTGCTCCAGGGCATTGATATCTTCAGCGCTTTGCACAGCCTCTAGTGCTTGAGAGACGAGCGCATCCAGGTTTTCCATGTACAGACTCCAGATACAAAATAGGGGAAGAGCTTGAAGGCTCTTCCCCTATTTATGACGTTTAACACCTGGCCCCACAGATGCGAGGCCGGGTGACTGTCGGGGGTACTTAAGCCAAGGTGGCTTTAGCTTTCTCGACAATCGCAGCAAACGCCGCTTTTTCGTTCACTGCCAGATCAGCCAGAACCTTACGGTCGATCTCGATGGACGCTTTTTTCAGGCCGGCGATGAAACGGCTGTAGGACAGACCGTTGATACGAGCACCAGCGTTGATACGAGCGATCCACAGAGCGCGGAACTGACGTTTTTTCTGACGACGGTCACGGTAGGCGTATTGGCCTGCCTTGATTACCGCTTGCTTGGCAACACGGAATACGCGGGAGCGTGCGCCGTAGTAGCCTTTAGCAAGTTTCAGAATTTTTTTGTGACGCTTACGGGCAATGACGCCACGCTTTACACGAGCCATGAGTTACTTCCTCTATTCTTGACTAAAATTAACGAAGGCGCAGCATGCGCTCGACTTTTGCCACGTCAGACGGATGCAGCAAGCTGCTACCGCGCAGTTGACGCTTACGCTTGGTCGACATTTTGGTCAGGATGTGGCTCTTGAAAGCGTGCTTGTGCTTGATACCGTTAGCAGTTTTCAGAAACCGCTTAGCAGCACCACTTTTGGTCTTCATTTTTGGCATGTTCGGATACTCCGCATTCAGTTGATAAACATAATCAGAAGGCCTGCCGTGCCCTGTTGATTACTTCTTCTTTTTCGGGGCGATGACCATGATCAGCTGGCGTCCTTCCATCTTAGGATGCTGTTCGACCGAACCGTACTCGAGCAAGTCACCTTCAACTCGCTTGAGGAGTTCCATCCCCAGCTCCTGGTGGGCCATCTCACGGCCGCGGAATCGCAAGGATACCTTGGCCCTGTCCCCGTCACTCAGGAAACGTACCAGGTTGCGCAGTTTTACCTGGTAATCCCCTTCCTCCGTCCCTGGACGAAACTTGATTTCTTTAACCTGAATCTGCTTCTGGTTTTTCTTGGCAGCAGCAATCTGCTTCTTCTTTTCGAAGATCGATTTGCCGTAGTCCATCAGTTTGCAAACAGGTGGTACTGCATCGGCGGAAATCTCCACCAGATCCAGCTTGGCCTCTTCAGCCTTAAGAAGCGCGTCTTCGATTGACACAATCCCGAGCTGTTCACCTTCAGCCCCAATTAACCGAACCTCGCGTGCCGAGATATTCTCGTTGATCGGGGCTTTCGGTGCAGTTCGTTTATCTTGTCTCATTTCACGCTTAATAATAATTACTCCGAATCTTGGCGACCACGCCGGGAAACCGCTTGGGCGAGGAACTCAGCAAACTGGGCGACGGGCATCGAGCCCAGGTCAGCACCTTCACGAGTACGCACAGCGACAGTCTGCATCTCGACTTCCCGATCTCCGATAACCAAGAGATAAGGAACCTTGAGCAAAGTATGCTCGCGGATTTTAAAGCCGATCTTTTCATTTCTCAAGTCAGACTTGGCACGAAACCCGCTTTCGTTGAGAGTTTTTTCGACTTCGGCGGCAAAATCAGCCTGTTTATCAGTGATATTCATCACCACTGCCTGGGTCGGAGCCAACCACGCAGGGAATGCTCCCTCGTAGTGCTCGATCAGAATTCCGACGAAACGTTCGAAGGAGCCCAGGATCGCCCGGTGCAACATTACCGGGTGCTTGCGGCTGTTGTCTTCGGAGACGTATTCGGCTCCCAGACGGACAGGCAGGTTAAAATCGAGCTGCAGGGTACCACACTGCCAGACGCGACCGAGGCAATCTTTCAGCGAGAACTCGATTTTCGGACCGTAGAACGCTCCCTCGCCCGGCTGCAAATCGTACGGCAGGCCCGCGCTATCAAGGGCTGCGGCCAGCGCAGCTTCGGCGCGATCCCAAAGCTCATCGGAACCGACGCGTTTTTCCGGACGAGTGGACAGTTTCATCTCGACATCTTTAAAGCCGAAATCGGCGTAGACGTCCATGGTCAGCTTGATAAACGCAGCGGACTCGGCCTGCATCTGCTCTTCGGTGCAGAAGATATGGGCGTCGTCCTGAGTGAATGCGCGCACGCGCATGATGCCGTGCAGAGCACCCGATGGCTCGTTACGGTGGCATGCACCAAACTCGGCCAGACGCATCGGCAACTCGCGGTAGCTTTTCAGGCCCTGGTTGAACACCTGCACGTGGCAAGGGCAGTTCATTGGCTTGATCGCGTAGTCGCGGTTTTCCGACTGCGTGGTAAACATGTTGTCGGCGTAGTTGGCCCAGTGCCCGGATTTCTCCCAAAGGCTGCGGTCAACGACTTGTGGCGTCTTGATTTCGAGATAGCCGTTGTCACGCTGAACCTTGCGCATGTACTGCTCGAGCACCTGGTACAAAGTCCAGCCATTCGGGTGCCAGAACACCATGCCCGGCGACTCTTCCTGGGTGTGGAACAGGCCCAGGCGCTTGCCGATCTTGCGGTGATCGCGCTTTTCGGCTTCTTCAATGCGCTGGATGTAAGCCGCCAGCTGCTTCTTGTCTGCCCATGCGGTGCCGTAAACGCGCTGCAATTGCTCGTTCTTGGCATCACCGCGCCAATAGGCGCCGGACAGTTTGGTCAGCTTGAAGGATTTCAGGAAGCGCGTGTTCGGCACGTGCGGACCGCGGCACATGTCGACATATTCTTCGTGATAGTACAGCCCCATGGCCTGCTCGCCTGGCATGTCTTCGACCAGGCGCAACTTGTAGTCTTCGCCACGAGCCTTGAACACTTCGATCACTTCGGCGCGCGGAGTGACTTTCTTGATCACGTCGTAATCTTTCTCGATCAGCTGCTGCATGCGCTGCTCGATGGCAGCCAGGTCGTCCGGGGTGAAAGGACGTTCGAACGCGATGTCGTAATAGAAACCTTCGTCGATGACCGGGCCGATGACCATTTTGGCGGTCGGGTACAACTGCTTGACCGCGTGGCCAACCAGGTGGGCGCAAGAGTGGCGAATGATCTCCAGCCCCTCTTCATCCTTTGGCGTGATGATTTGCAGCGACGCGTCGCCGTCAATGATGTCGCTGGCGTCGACCAGCTTGCCATTGACCTTGCCGGCAACGGTGGCCTTGGCCAGGCCTGCACCGATGGATGCGGCGACATCGGCTACGGAAACCGGGTGATCGAATGAACGTTGACTGCCGTCGGGAAGAGTAATAGTTGGCATGGCGCCTCCTCTCCTAGTGGTGACCCCTACCAAAGGTCACGTGGGTTGGGATGAGCCAGTACAAGATCCGGTCCAGGCCATTCAATGACGAACGCCTGCCTTACAGCGGCAGGAGCCTTGCGGCCAACCGGAAAACCGAACCAGAGTGACTGGGATTCAAATCAGGGTTAATCGCGCATCTGCCGCTACCGGGACTGAAGGTCCGTCGGAGCCTGCAAACACCCGAGCGGCGCATGCTAGCACAGATGAACGGTTGTCGACTTGTACGCATTCAGACAGTGAAGATTTCCTCACTTTTATGGCGCAGAGTGAACTTGAGATATACGAGTCGCCTCAAATTGACTGAGAATCGCCCCAGATATCGACCCCAAGGAGTTCCTGTCATGCGTCTTATCCGTCTTTTTGCCGTTGCTGCCCCGCTTGCCCTGCTGCTGCCACTGAGCGCCCACGCTGCCTGGCCAGCCAACTCAAAAAAACAGTACATGGAAGATTGCACAGCAGCAGCCCAAAAAAGCGTTAACCCGGCGCAAGCAACGAAAAGCTGCGCATGCGGCGCCGACGTTCTCGAGAAGAAATTCACCACCCAAGAGATCGCGCAGTTGATGGACAAAAACAATCCACCAGGCCCTGAATTGAGCCAGCGCGCACTGAAAGAAATCTCGGTGTGCAGAGTCCAGAAATAGAGCTGCACAGGACGTTTTTTGAGTGATCCGGGGGCCTAAAACAGCCAAATATCGGCTGATTCACATAATTTACGCAGCTTTTACGGGTTTTTTTAATCCCCTATTTTGCAGCGCAAACCCCCTGAAACCGGGGCTTACAGCCATTTCTGGCAGTGAAAGACGTGCAATATGAAAGCAAACAGCGCGTCTGGGGGGGTCCCAAACCGAACATTTCGACTATGATACTCGGGTGTGCCCAGTTGGCCTGAGCAGCACAGTACTACTGAAAATATATGTTTCTTGGAGATACACCATGTCTAATCGCCAAACCGGCACCGTTAAATGGTTCAACGATGAAAAAGGCTTCGGCTTCATCACTCCTCAAGGTGGCGGTGACGACCTGTTCGTACACTTCAAAGCTATCGAAAGCGACGGTTTCAAAAGCCTGAAAGAAGGCCAGACTGTTTCCTTCGTGGCTGAGAAAGGCCAAAAGGGTATGCAAGCTGCTCAAGTTCGCCCAGAGTAATTTCCAGGCGCACTAAAAAAACCCCGTCCATGTGACGGGGTTTTTTATGGGCGAAACAAAAGCCGAACGATCAGCCGCAGTTGACGCGGATGACCACCCGGTTGGCATCGGTGTTCAGATTCAGGCGATCGGAACGGTACTCCAGCGTCACCATATCGGTTGGCAGCAGGAAACGTGCGCTTTGTGCCCCTGCGCGGGTACGCGCCTGCTCAAGCAGCTGTGGCGATGCCTGTTTGCCGATGGTGAACTCGGCAGCCTTTGCTTCACAGCGGCTGTGCCCCGTGTCAGTCGTCGCAACATCAGCTGTTGTCGACTCCGTAGAGGCAGTACTGCAACCGGCCAGCGTGGCTACGGCCAGCAAAGTACCCAATGACGCGAGCTTCCAAGGCATGAAGCCTCCTTTTTCAATGATTGAGCTGAGATCGTGCGACAACCAGACTGGCGTTTGGTTTCACAGGGAGCACTGGCCCCCTGCCCATGATCCGGACGAGCCGCGATTTTGCCTGAGCGTCGCCCTCCACTTAACCACTCAATCGTGACTGAATATGAACGACGCTCAATAGACGTCGATGTAGTCGTAAGGCGGATTGGGCCAGTTCTCTTTCAAGGCATTGAAGATTTGCATGACCCAGACCTCATCGCTGGCTGCGACCCGCCCGACATAACCGGAGCCCTTGGCCCACGTTTCGAGACGAAACAACAACCCGTCGATATCGGTCCCGCCCACGACACCCGAAGAAATATAGGCAATGCCTCCTCTGGTGACCCGCAATTGGGTATGTTCATCGTCACTGGCGCCAGCCAGCAACTGACGCACGGCCTCAAGGGTCAGGCCATCTGGGGAGTTCAAATCGATCTGCACGGCGCATTCCTTGAAAATTCGTGAGAGACCAAGTGTCGCATAGCCCTCCATTCATGCCTAAGTCGACGTGTCAAAAGGGCCGCAAAATGGTTAACTCGGCACTCAGACTCCCCCGACTTCACGAGCGCCATCATGACCACCGTAAGCATCGACGCTGACATCAAGGCCAAGTGGCAAGACGGCCACAGCTCCTACAGTCCAGGCAGCACGGAAGAGCTCGCCATCATCGGTATCGACCTTCTGGTCAGGGACATTGGAACCGAAGCCGCCCAATCTTTCATCGAGCAGATTTTCGAGAAACACCTGTCAGACCAAAAGGCCTAAGCGCTTAGCGGACGGGAGTGAAACCCGCAGGCAGGCACCTGCGGGAAATCACGCTTATTTCAGGCGGGCCAGACGCTCGGTCAGCAGATCGAAGAAGCCCTGGGCATCGCCGCTTTCAACCCAGAAGGCATTCTTTGGCGCTTTCAAGCCGTCATACCAGTCGACGATGGTCTGTCCAAAGGTCGGACCTTCGCGACTGTCGACAACCACGTTGACCGAGCGACCGCTGAACAACTGCGGCTTGAGCAGGTAAGCGACCACCGTGGCGTCATGCACCGGGCCGCCCGGAATGCCGTAGTGCTCCATGTCGCCCTTGATGTATTCATTGAGAATGTCGCCCACCAGTCGGCTGGCGTTGTTGTTCAGTGCAGCAATTTGTTTCAGGCGCGCCTCACTGGTAAGGATCTTGTGGGTCACATCCAGCGGCAGGTAGGTCAGCTTCACGCCACTCTTGAGTACCACTTCGGCGGCTTGCGGATCGGCGAACAGGTTGAACTCGGCCACCGGCGTAATGTTGCCGCCATTGAAGTGCGCACCGCCCATGACCACCACTTCCTTGATGCCCTGAACGATATCCGGCTCCTGGATCAGCGCCAGGGCCAGATTGGTCTGCGGGCCAAGCATGGCGATGGTTATGCTGTGGGGCTTGGCCGATTTCAGGGTTTCGATCAGATAAGTGATGGCGCTGCCCCTGGCCAGGCCTTGTCTGGGCTCATGCACGGAAATGCCCGACAACCCTTCCTTGCCATGAATGTCCTCGGCATAGATGGGTGTGCGCATCAATGGCTTCGACGCCCCCGCATAGACCGGAACCTCCTCGCGCCCTGCCCACTCACGGGCCAATCGCGCATTGCGCGAGGTCTTGTCCAGGCGAACGTTGCCCGCAACGGTGGTCAATGCCCGGACATTCAGTTCGTCCGGCGACGCCAGGGCGAACAACAGGGCAACGACATCGTCAGCCCCTGGATCGGTGTCGATGATCAAGTCGATCTTTTCCGCCGCCCGGGCGGTTGTTGCGGTAATCAGGGACAAAAGCAGCAGACTCCTGAGCAGTTGGTGCAATTTCTGAGCATAGCGATACCTGGCGCACTCCTTGTGCATGGGCAATCAAAACGCGGATAGCCAGTCAAAACGTAACCCCGGCGACCAGCACAATGTTGCAGTACGGCTGGCACTCGCCTGTACGAACAATCGCCCTTGCCTGTCGGCTCAGGACTTTAAACTGATCATGTGTGAGCAGCTCACGCCGCCCCAAGGCACCTTCGCCGTCCAGCTCATTCAGCGCGATCAGGGCTGACGGCTTTTTATCGAAAATCTCCTGAGCCAGCACATGGCTCTCGACCTGCATCTCGCTGAGCACGACCTTCAAGGTGCTGACAAAATCCGGAATGCCATGGGTCAGGGCCAGGTCGATCAGCTCAACGCCCGGAGGAACCGGCAAGCCGGCATCCCCGATGACGACCATGTCGCCATGCCCCAATGAGGCGATCAGCCGCGACAATGCAATGTTGAGCAGCGGTGTTTTTTTCATGGGGCTTTAAACGCCTGTACATCGCTCAAGGCGGGAATCGAAGGTTGCGCGCCCGCACGGGTGACCGACAGCGCCGCAGCCACCTGTCCGAAGCGGATCGCCTGCGCCTCCTCTTGACCTGTGGCCAGCGTCGCAGCGAAACCGCCCACGAACGTATCGCCGGCCGCCGTGGTGTCGACAGCCTTTACGGCGGTCGCAGGGAAATGTTCGAAGCGCTGGCCATTGGCAAACAGCAAGCCTTGCGCTCCAAGCGTGATGATTACCTTGCCGGCGCCCATGGCAATCAGCCGGGTCGCAGCAGCTTGAGCGGTTTCCAGGGAGTCCACCGACAGACCGCTCAGGGCCGATGCTTCGCTCTCGTTGGGAATCAGGTAATCGATAGACGCGTACCAGTCCGATGGCAGCGGACGGCTGGCCGGTGCCGGATTGAGGATGACCGTCTTGCCCAGCTCGCGGCCGCGCCTGAGCGCATGGCCAACAGAGGCATCGGGCACTTCCAGCTGACAGATGAGCACGTCCGCCGCACGTATCACCGAATCAAAACGGTCTATGGCTTCAGCGGTCAATGCACCGTTGGCACCGGGAACGATCACGATCGTGTTCTGACTGTTGTCGTCGACCACAATCAACGCCACGCCGCTGGAACCCTCAACGGTGCTGACTGCCTGACAATCAATCCGCTCGGCCAGTAGCGCCCCGCGCAGTGCCTCACCATAAGCGTCATTGCCCACGCACCCGATCATCGACACCCGGGCTCCCAGCCGCGCTGCAGCCACGGCCTGATTGGCGCCCTTGCCGCCGGATACTGTGGCAAACGACTCGCCAATCAACGTTTCACCGCCCTTGGGCAAACGCGGCGCCCGGGTCACCAGGTCCATGTTCAAACTGCCTATCACCACTACTTTTGCTGGCATACATTGCTACTCATCGATTCTGTTTCGGCGGCGCTGTGGGTTTAGCGGCTATCTGTTTTCAACGGTTCTCTGTTTTCAACGACTCTCTGTTTTCAACGGAATTGGGCAAACACGCCGGCCAGCGGTGCCGTCGATTCACGTATGACAATACTCGGCGTCACGATTCGCTGATCGGTCATCAGGTCTGGCGTGGCGATTCGCCGTAAAAGCACTTCGGCGGCCATTTCGCCGAGTTGCAGGATCGATTGCCCGACCGTGGTCAACGACGGATAGACATACCGACTCATCTGGATATCGTCGAAGCCGATCACCGACAACTCGCTCGGTACGCGAATATTGCGTTCGGCGGCGGCCCGTAGCACGCCGATGCCGATCATGTCGTTGGCCGCAAAAATGGCACTAGGCGGGTTGCTTTCCAGCAAAACCACGGCAGCGCTATAACCACCGGTGCTGGTGAAATCGCTTTCCAGCATGCGCTCGGGAGAGACTTCGACGCCCGCCTCTTTCAAGGCCCGGCAATAACCCGCCAGACGCATCTGCGCCACACTGGTGTTTTCCGGCCCGCTGATCGTGGCGATATCCCGGTGCCCCAACTCCAACAGGTGCCGGGTCGCCAGATACGCGCCGTATTCATGGTCGATGCGCACCAGGTCCGCATCGACGCCGTCCAGTCCACGGTCGACGATCACCATGGGTGTGCGGACGCCTTTCAGGCCTTGTGCCAGGCTACTGTCGCCGCCGGCCGAGGCGACAATCAGGCCGTCGATGCGTTTTTCCAGCAGCACACGCAGGTAGCTGCGCTGCTTGTCCGGATTGTCGTCGGAGTTGCACAGGATGACGCAGTAACCGTTTCGCTCGCAGTAATCCTCGATACCCCGGGCCAGTTCGGCGAAATACGGGTTGAGGCTGTTGGGAACCAACAGGCCGATGGTTGCTGTGGTTTTGGCCTTGAGTGAACGGGCCACCGCGCTGGGGACGTAGTCGAGGGTTTTGATTGCCGCCTCGACCTTGATCCGGACTTCTTCACTGACCGGACGCGTCCTGTTCACCACATGGGAAACCGTGGTGTAGGAAATGCCGGCAAGGGCTGCCACATCTTTGATAGTTGCCATGATTCAGGTCCGCCGGCTTGTGCGTTGACTGCGATAGGTGTCCAGCACAACCGCGACCACGATCACCGCGCCGGTAATGATGCGCTTGGTCGGCTCGGTTGCCCCGATCTGCGCCAGTCCCGCGGCCAGTACGGAAATAATCAAGACGCCAAAAAACGTACTGATCACCGAGCCGCGCCCGCCCATCAGGCTGGTCCCGCCGATCACGACGGCCGCGATCACTTGCAACTCAAGACCGGAGCCGGCATTCGGGTCCGCAGCTTCCAGGCGAGAAATCTGGAACAACGCGGCAATACCGGCGAGCAATCCCATCAGGCTGAAGACCAGGATTTTGTACGGCTTCGGATTGATCCCCGCCAGCCGCACAGCCTCTTCGTTGGTGCCGATACCGATCAGGTAGCGCCCGAACACAGTGCGGGTCAACACGGCCTGGGCGATGAAAATGATCAGCAACGCAATGATGAACGACGGTGAAATGCCGAAGGCGATCGGGTTGGATAACCAGGCGAACGCATCGCCGATATAGGCCGTGCGCGAACCGGTCATCTGGTACGCCACCCCGCGAGCCATTTCCAGAACACCCAGGGACACGATGAACGACGGTATCCGCCACGCCACCGTGATTGAGCCGGTTATGGTACCTGCGAGCGCCGCGATGGCCATACCGAGCAGCGCCGCAGGCAGAACGCCCCAGCCCCAGCCAAGAATCGCCACGCTGACGGTTGAAGCAGCCAATGCCAGCACCGAGCCTACCGACAGGTCGATGCCACCGATGATCAACACAAAGGTCATGCCGACCGCCAACACCATCAGGTCCGGAATCTGGTTGGCCAGGGTGCTGAACGTGTCGTACGACAGAAAATGACTGCTCAGCACCGAGAACAGCACGATCATCGCCAACAAGGCACCCGCCAGGCCCAGATAGGTACCCAGGCCGTAGAAGTTGCCACTGCGTGGGCCGGCGAAAGAAGCGGTTTTCATGGAAGATCCCTAGGCGCGGCGTCAAAGAGCTGCGCATCACGTTTTTGGTAGCCGGCGAAAGCAGCGGCGAGCAACTCATCCTGGGTCCAGCTGGCGCGATCGAACGTATCGATCAGGCTTCCTGCCGACAGCACACCGATCCGGTCGCAGATCAGCATCAGCTCGCGCAAGTCGCTGGAAACCACCACCAGCGCCTTGCCCTTGCGGGTCAATTCACCGAGCAGGTTGTAGATATCGAACTTGGCGCCGACGTCGATGCCACGGGTCGGCTCGTCGAACAGCAGTACCGAGCAATCACGCTCCAGCCAGCGCCCGATGACAACTTTCTGCTGATTGCCGCCGGACAGCTCGGACACCAACTGTGCCGGGCCGGAACTGCGGATTCGCATGGCATCGATCTGACGCTGGGCCAGGGCGTTCTCGTCATCATTGTCGACAAGGCCAGCACTGGAGATGCCCGGCATGTTACCCAAGGCGATATTGGCGCCGATCGACTGCGTCAACAGAAGGCCTTCGCCCTTGCGATCTTCAGTGATCAACGCGATGCCATGACCCACCGCATCCACCGGCGAACGGATGCTGACGACCCGCGCCGGCGACCCCAAGGCAATCGTCCCGCTGTCGGCGAGATCAGCACCGAAGACCAGACGCAGCAACTCGGTGCGCCCAGCGCCGATCAAACCGGAAATCCCGAAAATCTCGCCGGCACGGACTTCGAACGACACGTCGCGAACCTTGTCGGAACGGGACAGGCCCTTGACCGTCAACACCGGAGCGCCAATCTTGCGCGCCCCCATATCGATGTGTTCACCAAGCTCGCGCCCGACCATCAAGGTAACCAGTTGCTCGCTGTTGTAGTTGGCCATCGGCTCGACACAGACCAGGTTGCCATCGCGCAGCACGGCAATGCGCTGCGCGACCCGCGCCAGCTCTTCGAGGCGATGGGAGATGTAGATGATCGATACGCCGCGCGCCTGCAGACGGGTGATCTGCTCGAACAGCATTTCGACTTCGCGCGCAGTGAGCATCGCGGTCGGCTCATCGAGAATCAGCACATGGCAATCGCCGATCAGGTTGCGGGCGATCTCCACCATTTGTTGATGGCCGATGCCCAGTTCGCCGACCAGGGTGTCCGGGTCAATGGCGTCGAGCCCGACCTGAGCCATGGCCTTGATGGCAGCCTTGCGCAACTGCTTGCGATTGATCCAGCCGCCGTTGTTGGGCAAATTGTGAAGAAACAGGTTTTCCGCTACCGACAAGGTCGGCAGCAAATTGAGCTCCTGCATGACCATGCGGATACCCAGGTCTTCAGCCTGAGACCGGCTACCCGGGCGATAGTCCTGACCCTGAAACTGCATCTGGCCTGTAGTCGGCGTGACCAGCCCGCCAATAATCTTCGACAGCGTGCTTTTGCCTGCGCCATTCTCGCCGGTCAACGCCAGCACTTCACCGCGCATGAGCGTCAGGTCGATGCCGGCCAGAACCGGTTGGGCGTAGGTCTTTCCGATACCGCTGACCGAGAGGACAGCATTCGGGACGGAAACTGACATAAAAACTCTCCATGCACTCGCCCGACTGGACGAGCGCCGCTGCGTCGCCAGTGGGCTACTTGGTGACCAGTTCTACCGGAGTTTCGATCACGCCATTGGCGCCGCTATCGAGCTTTTCACCCTTGAGAATTTTCAGTGCAGTCTCGATGCCGAACACCGCCTGCCTGGCAGCGAACTGGTCCGCCGTGGCCAGCACGCGACCATCCTTGAGCATTGGCTGAATTGCATTGATGTTGTCATAGCCGACCACTTGCACCTTGCCGGCCTTGCCCGCTGCGCGCACGGCAGACACCGCGCCGACCGCCATGCTGTCGTTGCCGGCCAACAGGGCCTTGGTTTGCGGGTATTCACTGAGAATCGACGCGGCCACCTTGTTACCTTTGTCGATCTCCCAGTCACCGGATTGCAGGGAAACGACCTTGATCTGCGCCGCTTCCATCGCATCCTTGAAACCCGCAGTCCGCTGCTGGGCATTGGTGGTGGTAGACACACCTTCGATGATGCCGACTTCATCACCCGCCTTCAGTTGCTTGGCCAGGTAGTCGCCGACCAGCCGTGCGCCCTTGCGGTTGTCCGGGCCTACGAACGGAACATTGATGTTTTTGCTTTTGACGACGGCGGGGTCCAGTTGATTGTCGATGTTGATCACGGTGATACCGGCATCGATGGCTTTCTTGATCACCGGGACCATGGCCTTGGAGTCTGCCGGCGCAATCACCAGTGCATTGACCTTGGCCAGGATCATCTGCTCGACGATGCGTGTCTGGCCTGCGGTGTCGGTTTCATCCTTGATGCCGTTGGAGATGAGATCGAATTCGCCGGAGTGATCTTTCTGGTAGGCCTTGGCGCCGTCTTCCATTGTCAGGAAGAACTCGTTGGCCAGGGATTTCATGACCAGTGCGACTTTCGGTTTTTCAGTGCTTTCGGCAAAGGCCGAAGAGACAGGCAGTGCAGCGGATGTGGCAGCCAGCATAGCGACAGCGAGAAGACGTCCAGCGAATGGCAGCTTCATGGGTTCACTCCGATCTTATGATTATTATGAGCAACGCTTGCGCTGACGTAAGCTTCACGGCCCTGCGATGAAGAGTCATCAGTGGAGCCGCGCAAACGTTTGCGAGAACCAAACTATGCGAATCCTGCCGGTATTTGTCAACGACAGGAAAAGTGCTTTCACGGATGATTAGCGAAAAACGGCATTCAGCTCATGCCGTGGTGTTGACCACCGATCCCGTGCCAGAACCCTTGGTCAGCTCTTTGATCAGACTCGCGCTCACTTGCAGGATGGCGCCGTTGGTTTCGGCAACCTGCCCCTGAATGGCCGCTACCGCGGTGGTCTTGGCTTCCGGAGTTGGATAGGACGCCGCCTGGGCCTGCGCCAGTTGCTGCTGTTGCTCGCGCAACTGCTGTTGCAGCTCCTTCAGACGCTTGAGCAAGACCTTCACTGTAATGCTGGTGTTATCGCTGGTTTCCGATTCGGCCTGTGCGCCGGCACTTTCTCCCAGTCCGACCGGGCCCGTTTTGACCTGGGTACCGTCGCTTTCCTTTGCAGCCGGCGATTGAGTAGCGGCATCAGCTGTCGCGTCGCTCAAGGCACGAATGGTAGTGGCCGATTTGCCACCGATGGTGATGCCGGCGGCATTTGGAAAACCAACGGATAACGACATGTGAACTCCTGAAGAAAAAGATCCCTTGAAAGATCATCGACCGAAGCGCGCGTTTCTTTAGTCGTTACTGAGAATTTGATGCGTTGAAATCTTAAACATGGCTGCAATCCGTTTCGGAGAGCCGAACGCGAAAGTTAAACATGTTCGGCAATCCGGACGCCCCGAACCCGAAACCGCTCCGGACACAAACAGCAATACCGTTACAAATCATTAAGTTAAGCGTGTTTTTCGATTCAGAGTATTACTGGTACGGATCCTGCTCTTCACCTCGCACCTCCGGCGCTCAGATTCGCCCGGGGCGTATCTAGATGAACTTGCATCAGCACCGTCTCACAACTAGAAGAGAAAAATAATGACATCTGCACTCAAGACCTTTATTCCGGGCGCCTTGGCCCTCCTGCTGCTTCTGCCCACCGCCCTTCAGGCCAAAGAAGCCGAAACCCAACAGAAACTGGCCAACGTGGTGATCCTGGCCACCGGTGGCACCATTGCCGGCGCCGGCGCCAGCGCCGCCAACAGCGCGACCTATCAAGCAGCGAAAGTCGGCATTGAACAGTTGATCGCCGGCGTTCCAGAACTGAGCCAATTGGCTAACGTTCGCGGCGAACAGGTCATGCAAATCGCCTCCGAAAGCATCACCAACGAAAACCTGCTGCAACTGGGTCGCCGTGTAGCCGAGCTGGCCGACAGCAAAGACGTTGATGGCATCGTGATCACCCACGGCACCGACACCCTGGAAGAAACGGCGTACTTCCTGAACCTGGTGGAAAAAACCGAGAAGCCGATCATCGTTGTGGGTTCCATGCGCCCAGGCACCGCGATGTCCGCCGATGGCATGCTGAACCTGTACAACGCGGTGGCCGTGGCCAGCAGCAAAGATGCGCGGGGCAAAGGTGTGCTGGTGACCATGAACGATGAAATCCAGTCGGGTCGCGATGTCAGCAAAATGATCAACATCAAGACCGAAGCGTTTAAAAGTGCCTGGGGACCGCTGGGCATGGTAGTAGAAGGCAAATCCTACTGGTTCCGCTTGCCGGCCAAGCGCCACACCATGGATTCCGAATTCGACATCAAAACCATCAAGAGCCTGCCTGACGTCGAGATCGCGTACTCCTACGGCAACGTCAGCGATACCGCCTACAAGTCCCTGGCTCAATCAGGTGCCAAAGCCATCATCCACGCAGGCACCGGCAATGGCTCGGTATCGTCGCGAGTGGTGCCAACCCTGCAAGCTCTGCGCAAGGATGGCGTGCAGATCATTCGCTCCTCCCATGTCAATGCCGGCGGCTTCGTATTGCGCAATGCCGAACAGCCTGACGATAAATACGACTGGGTCGTGGCCCATGATCTGAACCCGCAAAAGGCCCGGATCCTGGCGATGGTCGCGCTGACCAAAACCAATGACAGCAAAGAGCTGCAACGGATGTTCTGGGAATACTGATTCGCCCTCGCCCGACCGGGTCCGGTCGGGCACCACGCATGCCACTCGCCATTCCTGGCGAGTGGCTGCCGCTTGATCTGACAAAAAAACTCCCTGCGCCTTACACCAAATGGAACAAACCGCTGTCAGAGGATTTTCTTGATTTTTAAGCAGTTGCGAAATGGCCTACAGTTAAATACTGTATGCACGTACAGCTTAATAAGGATAATTCCGTGGACACCACCTCTGCCTCTCCTGACACCTATGTACGCATGGGCCTGCGCGTTCAGAAAATCATCAACTCTCCCACCGCACAAAAGGCCAGGGCAGCGCTGATCTTCCGCCTTCCTGACGAGCCGGTGGATGAATGGGAACGCTTGCTGGAAGAAATCGACGAGAACGACAACGTCACCCTCGCCTATCGCGACGATGGCGGCGTGCAGATTTTCTGGGTTTTGCCGAAGGAAGATTGAGTCGATGAGTGTTCGCTGGTTTGCTTTGTTGTTTTTGTTCTTTGTCATGGGCGCGCAAGCCGACGCCCCCCGCACCTTCACCGAAGCGAAAAAGGTTGCGTGGAAGCTATATGCACCTCAGTCCACCGAGTTTTACTGTGGCTGCAAGTACACCGGCAACCGGGTCAACCTTGCTGCCTGCGGTTATGTGCCACGTAAAAATGCCAAACGTGCATCCCGTATCGAATGGGAGCATATCGTTCCGGCCTGGCAGATCGGCCATCAACGCCAGTGCTGGCAAGAAGGGGGTCGCAAGAATTGCACCCGCTACGACCCGGTTTACCAGAAGGCCGAGGCCGATCTGCACAACCTGGTGCCCAGCATTGGCGAGGTCAATGGCGATCGCAGCAACTTCAGCTTTGGCTGGCTGCCCGAGCAGTCCGGGCAATATGGTTCCTGCCTGACCCAGATCGACTTCAAGGCCAAGAAAGTCATGCCCCGCCCTTCCATTCGCGGCATGATCGCCCGGACCTACTTCTACATGAGCAAGCAGTATGGCTTGAGTCTGTCGAAACAGGATCGGCAACTCTACGAAGCCTGGGACAAAACCTATCCGGTACAGGCCTGGGAGCGGCAACGCAACCAGAGCGTGGCGTGCGTCATGGGGCGCGGCAACGAGTTCGTCGGCCCGGTAGACATGAAGGCCTGCGGCTGAATCCAGGCAACACTTGAAACAAAAAAGGCCTCGGGGCTGAACACCCGAGGCCTTTTTTATTTATTCGACGTCTGCGCTACAGAACGTTATTGAGCGACCGGACGCTCAAGCACCAGCAATTCGATATTTTGTTTCTTCGAGCGAGTGAGCGCTGCGCGGACTTCATCCTGCTTGGCTTCGGCCTCGGCTTTTGAATTGAACGGCCCCATCAGGATTCGGGTATTGCCATTTTCCTTGACGACACTGGACATGAAACTGTGCTCGATCAGCCAGCCACTGAGATCGCTGACCGCTTGAGGGGTTTCACCTCGCACTTCGAGATCCCACTGCGGACCGGACACTGGCGCAGGCACGGCTGCCATGGCCGGTTTAGGCTTCGGCGCATCCACACTGTTGCCTTCGCCACATCCCGCCAGCGCCAATACTGCGATTACCAAAACCATTTTGCGCACGCCGTTTCCCTCTAAATGCCTAAAGCGGCGATTTTAACATCCATGAATACTTCGCGAGTGCCGTAAAATGGGCTCAAAACAACGAGAATGATGGTGGCGGCCTCTGTATAGTTACGCCTTGGGAATTAATGCCACATCTGCACGTCAGAAAGAGGCACCCAAACCGTGAGACTTCGCACTAATCTATACATACCACCGACCTCTGCACTGTCCGAATCAGGTGCCCCACAAAGCAATCAAGGAGAAGACCATGCTGATACTCACCCGCAAAGTCGGTGAAAGCATAAACATTGGTGATGACATTACGATCACCATCCTGGGCGTAAGCGGCCAGCAAGTCAGGATCGGCATCAACGCTCCGAAGGACGTTGCAGTGCATCGTGAAGAAATTTATCAGCGCATTCAGGCCGGCCTGACCGCCCCGGAAAAGCCGCAATCCTGAATTCTGCTGCAGTCAGTAGCCAGCCCGTTCAGTCAGGAATCACGGCTGGCTAAAGATTCAGCATCGCATCGCCTCCGCTTGCTTCACCAAACCTCCAGGGGTCGATACTAGCGGCAAGCTCAACGCTCTGGCTGTCAGACATTTCTGGTTTACCCCAAGGAAGGACATGTTCGCTTTGTGGTTAACCAAACATCACGCCACGCGCCATTCCAGTCGCCGCCACCACCATCAACAGCATCAGCAGCGCCTCGACATGACTGATCCGCGCAAACAGCTTCGCACGGCCGGTATCGACAGCGACTTTACGGCCCAGTGCTATCCGCCATTTGATCAGCGTCACCATGGGTGCAATTTCCAGCAGCAAGATCAGGACGAACAGCATCATCTTCAGATGAAACAGCGGCTGATGCAGGTAATAGTCCGTGCCTTTCTCGTACCCGCCAAAGGCGCGCATCCCCCCACTGATCAATAAAATGACAGCAGAAACGCCCCAGATATTGTCCGCAACCAGAACACTACGCACCTCTCCTGCCCCGTCGGCCAAGCGCCGAAAAGCCGTACCTCGCGTCAGCACCGCCCAGAATCCCAAGACAACCGCCAAAAGATGAACCGCCGCCAGAAACCAGTGAGTCAGCATCGAAAAACTCCTGCCAGGTCGAAGTTGGATGAGCCTGTCAGTAGTAGCCCATGAAATGGCTGCTTGCACGGCATCTGTGGACAATGCCCGGAACACAATATGCCAGACCAACTAGACTCCACTGCGCTGGCATTGAGCGTCCGTGGCAGTACCAGCCCCAACTGCAACTAACACTCACCGCATTGAACTGAGTAAACAAAATCATGTGTGAATCATGTGATTCAAGCTCTGCTTCAAACACAACGGGCCGTCGTCGTTTTCTTCAACTGGCCGGACTGAGCGCAGGCGCCCTGCTGCTGACCGGCGCACTGCCCGGCAAGATCCTCAAGGCAGCTGAAAAACCGTCAGCCCCACCAAAACCTCAAAACGTAATCAGTCCCGAAATGGCTTTGAAAAGACTGATAGAGGGTAATGAACGATATGTAAGCGGCACTTCCACGACTCACGATTTCAAGGCCGAGCGAGAGGCCCTGGTGTCCGGTCAAAATCCGTTCGTGGCAGTACTGAGTTGCTCTGACTCGCGCATCGCTCCGGAATATGCGTTTGACACCGCGCGAGGCGATCTTTTCTCCATTCGCGTCGCGGGCAACTTCGTTACCCCGGAAGGTTTGGCCAGTATTGAATACGGGGTTGCCGTGCTTGGCGCCCCGCTGATTCTCGTACTTGGACATGAGAGCTGTGGCGCCATCGAGGCAGGTATCAAGGCCGTCAAGGATCAAACGATCTTCCCCGGCCATATCCCGAAACTGACTGACGCACTCAAATCAGCCGTCGAGGCAGCACTCAAGCAGCCCGGAAGCTTGATGGAAAACGCTACGGTGCAGAACGTCAAAAATTCGGTCAACAGCCTGAAACATGCTTCGCCATTGCTGACTGATGCGCAGAGCAAAGGCACGCTGAAGATCGTGGGAGGTATCTATCGCCTGGCAACCGGCAAGGTAGAGCTGATCGCTTGACCCGCAACGCATACATCGCCAGCATCGGTGCATGACCGCGTATGTAAAGAGCCCAGCGCGACGGCTGGGCTCTGGTTACTTCCGGTTTTCCATCATTTTGTCAGCAAGGGTTTTGGCCCTCTCGATCAACAGGTTTTGCCTGTCTTCGTGAGTAGCCCCGCCAACAACCGGGGCAGTCAAATTGCTTTCGGCAATCAACGCAGCGCAGAAATATTGATCCCAGACAGCCTTGTCCACAGATGCCTGCTTGCTGATTTGCTCAACGTTCATAGGCGGCTCCTTTTGATGAGGCAGCACCATTAGTTTACGCCTGAATGGCAAAGAATCCGGGCAATTAGCAAGAGTGGCGCGCCATTCGTCGCTTATGAAAACCCGACGAGGAACTCCCGCCTATCCGTGGCTTGAGGATTGCACAGATCGCGCGTAGCAGCGCAGGAACGACATAATTCTGACGCAGCAGCCATTCAATCAATGCTTAAGGACTCCAGCGATACGCTTGGTCAGTCACCGGGAGATGTAACGTGTCAACGCTCAACGAAATCGCAATGAACCACGCGAGAATGGCTAAGGAAAAGGCAGAAGAGTCGACCGAACTGAGCCAGCGGCACCTGCAGATTGTAAAGAGCTTCGAGGTACCGTCCATTGATGTACAGCAGAACATCCCGCTGCACCTGATCGCTGGAGCGCAGGAGGGGCATCTTGCTCATGCGACGGGTTTCGCACTCTGAGTTTTATGAGGCAGGCGACGATCTGAACGATTTCCTCGGCAATCACTTGTTGCCTGGCACCCGCTCAGCAATCGTCTCAGAGGAAATGATTGAGTCGTGACTGGATTCAGCAGCCAGCTTCAATCGGTCAGCCTTACTAATGTATTTGGACTTGTTTTGCGGTGCTAATTTGGCGCTGGCCTTTTTGGCGTGAGCCTTTAACAACTGCTTTATTTTTTTACGACGGTTCATACTTTTCTACTCGGCCTGTAAGTTTTTGAATGATATCAGCTTAAATTTTGGCTGTGGATTCAACTGGTCGTGGCCTCCACCAAAGATCGCTGGCCACGAAACAGCAGGAACGCAGCGAGAAGGAACGTTGAGGCTCGTTTCCCCCCGATTTCCCCCATGGAATTTGAAAAAAAGACGAAAAAATCGACAGGGCTCACATCTGCCTCCCGACTCGCCGGAAAGCCAGTAATGGTGCGGGCTGCGCTGCCCAAGCTGGCAATGAGCGACGAGCCAAGACACTGCCGTTGGTCGGCAGAGTTGATCAAAAAATGAACGGAATCGGATTTTTTCGTTCAGAATACGCAGCAGGTAACACGGGCACTGCCCTTCACCTGACCCCAGAAGCGGAAGTTAAACCTCATATTGCACCAGGTGCGAATGAGGTTTTTTATTACCTGAAAATGGACATGATCGAGTGATTAAAAGTTCATTCGAAAAAATCGCTATTATCTTGGCCGCGTAAATGCCGCAAGATTAATCAATAGAAACAGCTGGATCTTAACTGCAGTCAGCAACGGCAAATTCCAATTAAGCCACGCTAAGAGTCAGTTGATTCACTATTACAATCAAGAGGTAACCATGGAACTTAGTATGCTTTCTTCGTCCACCGTGGAATATTTGCGTTTGGGCGTTGTATATTTCCATCTTATCGCCTGCTGCGTGGCAATCGGGCTGGTTTTGACCAGTGACATTGCAATGGTCAAGCAACTCCTGAATGGGGATGCGTCAGGTCACCATGATGACGCGCATATGGAAAGTCTTCAAAAAACCGTATCGCTTGCACTTGTAGCTCTTTGGATTACGGGCATCGGTATTATCGGAATCGATTATGCCGGAAAGGGGATGGAGTATTTCCTCAATCCAAAACTGCAAGCAAAAATCGGCATCGTTGTGCTGTTGACCTTTAACGGTTTCCTGTTGCATAGCGCTGTATTGCCGGCGCTGAAAAAAGCCGGTTCGTTACTGAAACTCTCTTTTAACCTGCGCATGCTGGCGCTGTTCTCGGGCGCGCTCTCTGGCGTGTCGTGGTTCTATGCCGCCATGCTGGGCGTTGGTCGTCCGCTGGCCTGGAAATACTCGCTGGTGGAGTTGCTGGCAGCCTATCCGGTTCTCATCGTCGGTGGATTCGCGACGATGGTACTGCTCACTGCCTGGGCAAAAAGCAAAGACACCGAAGGGCGTATGGAGCACGGCTCCTGGGCCGCAAGTAACACCGCCCTGGCTTGATGGTGAGGCCAAGTTGAACAAGGACGTTCAGCATTAGCCAATAACCCCCACTGCCAGCTGTTCACAAAATCTCACTTGAGGATATCCAAATGAAATCCATGAAAGCTCTCTTCGTAGTTGCCACTCTGACCGCTTCTTCTCTGGCGATGGCCACCGGTGGCGGTGATCGGACCTTCGCACGCATGGAGTCGGCCCGGAAAGTCTCGATGGAAACCTATCAGGTTGCACAGAAACAGAAGGCTGAAGCCGCTGTAGCTGTAAGCAAAGCCAAGGCGACCGATCACATCAACGGCTGATCGCTGTAGCGCACACCCAAGCAGGCAGAAATGTGCGCTCTCAAGCCTAAAATGCAGCACCCAAGGTGCTGCTAGTGCCGGTTTAACTGAACACTCGGCACCCTGTATTTCGAAGCCCGACAATACCCACATGCCCCGGATGTCCGCATCCAGCAGGTGGGCATCGTCGGGCTTCGTTGTGAATGCTGCCGGTGTCAGCAAGGATCTCAGCACTCAGCCCCCCCATGCCTCAGGCACTGGAGTCAGGCGGATACCGAGGTCGGACAGCTCCGATAGATCAAGCAGTGACGCTGGAGGGTGCGGCCTGTCCATGGGTCACCTGATGCTTGAAATAGTTTCGGGTTGCGGCTATCAGTGAGGACTCAGTCCTTCGAGCGCAACAACATGCCAACGACCGAAGAATCGATAATTGCAGCAGCAAGGCTGCGCGCAGCATACCGGGGAGAAAACGAGGCATTGGCGGCAGCTTCAGCACTCGAAGTCCTGGCGGCCCTGAAAAAATCTTTATCGGGGGACAAGTACCAGGAAGCCCTCGAAAAACTGTATCTCGAATACTCAACCTCTTGATCTCCCTGTACCGCACACACCTCCCCTCCTCTCTGACCAGCAACCCGTCAATCAGCTTCTGCTCATCCAGGCGGAACAACGCAAGCGGATAGTCCGGCACCGAAGTTGTTCCTGTTCAAGGACAGCCTTCATAACTTGAGTTCCCGGGACAACGACGGCACGTCAGAATCGACTCGTCGCCAGTGGTGACTGTCAATCCATCGAGCCGCTGACAATCTGAACAATAAAGGGCCCACCATTCGATAAGCCCTTCCAGACCGCCCTGCAAAGCGGATTTTGTTTGTTAGATACGATGGCCAGTTGGTTGAAAAAGTTACTTCACGACATACTTCGCGCCGTGTGGATCGTTAAGTTTTGCCTGCAACATTCCCCACTCGCGCTGAATGATCGAGTAAGGAATAAAGACGCTGATCCTCTCAGCCCCCTTTACGCCGGAGTGATTGCTCACATCGTTCAGAGTGGTTGAGTAGAAACCGATATTGATGCCGACAATACAGCCGTCACTGGTGAGGACCGGCCCACCCGACATGCCCTTGACCAGCGGGGCATCATGGATGGCATAGAGATCACCGCTGTGTTCATCGGCATTGACGAAAGGCGTTTGATACACCTTACCTTTCCCGGTAGTGGTCAGGAGGTACGGACTCGCCCCAACGGCAGTTATGCTCTCGCCCACACGCGGTGCGCGCCATGATGGATAGTGGCCGCTGGCCTTGTGCTGGATGAAGACGAGATCGCAGCCTGTGCTGCAGCTGTACTTCACGTTGGGGATGAACGGAGTGTGGCGGGTGGTTACGGCGTAGTCATCGTTCCATTGCACGGCCGAGGCCACGTATAGATACGGTACGGGAAAGCCCGAGTGGACTAAAAAGTATGAATCATTAGTAGGCCCCGAAAGGTCGGGTTTTACGATGCCGTTGCATCCTGCAGTTACAGCTCCAATTAAAAAGTAGGCCATGATCTTGATCATGATATATCACCGACTTAATAGGGAGAATGTGACTGTTTTTTGTTGTCAGTATTTTGACTTTTTCGAGTTGCAGTAATCCTCGCCGCTTGTTCTAGTTGGGGTTTTCTTACTTATGGCTGAAATTGTAATGGTGCGTATGATTAAATCGCGCTAAGGCCAATTGCTTTTCGAGAAACTTTAAAAGTTCAAATATTTGGCGCCTGAAAAATGTTATTGCAACAAGCGGGTTCAAATATAGACTTGGTGACGTCTGAAACTTCTCGAGCTTAACCGTCACCTGCCTGCCAGTTGCAACTGAATCACACTTATTAAGTTCCTGCGGGGCGAAGAGTTGGCATGCTCACCAGAAAGATATCTCGTCTAGCACCGCCGGTGTCACTCACAAGGGCACACTTGCTTGAACGCCATGCTTCCTTCTCGGCCTATGCTTGCAAAAGTGATTTATCGCACTATTGCGCCCCAACCCCTTCCAGACTTTGAGCCTGAATCGGCGTTCACATCGTCCAGTGTGAACAAACCCGATACTTTGTGAACGCCCTGCAAGAAATCCAGGACAACAAAAAAGGGCCCACCTTTCGGTGAGCCCTTCCAGACCGCCCAGCAGAGCGGATTTTGTTTGGTAGGCGCGATTGGACTCGAACCAAAGACCCCCACCATGTCTAGGCGACCCAGAAACCGACACAAGCAATTGATCCATCAGGAGAAACAGGTGATTTTGCACAGATGTAAAACCTGAGTATCGCCGTATAAGAATCAATAACTTAGCGTTGTATATTCCTACAGTAGTGGGCCCAATTTTCGGGACCCTACAACCGCAGCCTCATCTAGATGATTCGCACCCTAGACAACCCTGACACGCCCTCAGCGCATTGCGCATTGCGCATACGGACAGCCGTCGACGCCTTCCAAACCGCTCAGAGTGAAAGCGTTGGTCGCCGATTTCCCATTGATCTGACCATCAATATGCCACTTGCGACTGTCATAACTCCAGAGTAACTTTGCACGCTGATCAGCTCTCAAAGGGACAGGTCTAGAATGGAAATCATCATAACCACGTTGCTGATTGGCTTTTCTTTGGGTGCAGTCTGGATTTTTGCGTTATTCGTTGGGCTATGCGTCCAGGTCAAGCAGTGGTGCCATGATTGGATCAACGACACCCCTTTGCCGATCGAACCGAACATAGTTCTTGAAAAAGTACTGGTGTTCGTTGGTGCGAGCAGTTTTGACCGATTCACCTGCGCCATGGTCATCCTGAATGCCCTGGTGCTCTGGCCTTTTACCCTTGTCCTGGCAGCTCCAGCAATCAGAGCCTTTCGCCAGCGCGAGCGGCGCAGGGCTGAAAAATCACTGGTATGTCAAAGCGAACTAATGCGTCTCTCGCCGGACACGTCGACGCCTCTCGTGACAGCTATTAATAGTCGCTCGGTCTCGAACGTTTGATTATGTAGGTGCAGAGCAACTTCGCCACCTCTCCGCGGCAGTGACAGCTTTGCTGGCGACAGCAATAGCAAAAGTATCAGGCTGATTTACTTGCGCATACCACACACATTGCGCACATAACTTTGAGGCGCCTTCAAGGCTGCTTGGTCAGCAATGATGCCGGCGCGGATATCGAAAACAGTTGATCCAGAAGCTGAAGAGAGTTCGACGGCTCCTGCATCGCCCAAGCTAGCGGGGCTGGTGGAACTGGGCACATCCCCACTACTGGCACGACAACTTCCCGCTATGAAAGGATTCGCATCCAGATCTAGGTCATGCCAGCACCCCGGCGGCTTTCTTCCATAGCGCCAGCCAGTCATCCTGGCCATTGAGCCCGCCATTGATGCGCCGGGGGGGGGGGGGGGCCGTTCGAAGTCTCCGACATCGGCCAGCGTGTTCAGCCCCTTCGTCACCCAGAACCAGGCGGCTGACATACAAGCGTACTGCGGCTGCTCTAGCAGCTCAGGCTGATTGACCAGGTCCACGCCCAGCGGATCTGCAACAGTTGCTGCGGA
This sequence comes from Pseudomonas sp. GW821-FHT01C01, assembly GCF_059422645.1. NCBI lineage: Bacteria > Pseudomonadati > Pseudomonadota > Gammaproteobacteria > Pseudomonadales > Pseudomonadaceae > Pseudomonas > Pseudomonas sp. GW821-FHT01C01. Next base: position 37,253 of record NZ_JBWKXF010000045.1, read on the forward strand.
GTAATTGGCATACTTTTCTCCTAAGATTCAAACTCAAGAGGATTGATCGAAGATTTCTGGTTATCCGCTTCTCATCTTTGGGGTACGATGCCCACGCCCAAGAACAAGGCATGAGCCATCTGGAATTTTATTTATAATGACGTCTCTTTCCGTCGACAACTTTACCAGCAACAAAAATAAACTAGCGCACCCGAAGTACCGTGCTGATATTGACGGACTAAGGGCTATTGCGATTTTGTCGGTGTTAGTTTTTCACGCCTTTCCGACACTGCTACCCGGCGGTTTTATTGGTGTAGATATTTTTTTTGTAATTTCAGGATTTCTGATTTCAACTATACTTTATGAAAACTTTGAGCAGGACAAATTCAAGCTAACTGATTTTTACGCGCGCCGAATCAAACGAATATTCCCTGCCCTATCACTAATCCTGATTACGTGTATTGCCCTGGGTTGGTTCACCCTTCTAAGCGATGAATACAAGCAACTCGGCAAACACATTGCCGGCGGCGCGGGCTTTATTTCAAACCTTATACTACAACAAGAGAGCGGTTATTTTGACTTATCTGCGGACCTAAAACCGCTTTTACACCTGTGGTCTCTTGGCATTGAAGAGCAGTTCTACATTTTTTGGCCCATAGTGCTATGGGCAGGATACAAATGCAGGATAAACATACTGGCAATTTGCACACTCATCTTGTGCACATCTTTCACATGGAACATCTATCATATCCATAGCGATCCCGCGACGGTATTTTACATGCCCTACACCAGAATATGGGAGCTCTTGGTAGGGGCAGCCATCGCTTATGCGCACGTGTACCGAAAGGAGTCACTTTCTACTGCATTCAACATTGCAAATGCGATGATCATTAGATTTTTTCCGTCCAAACCGACTAAGACAGATAATAGTGCCTTACGAAATATCGCCTCAATATGTGGTACTAGCACCCTATTCATAGGGCTAGTATTTATCAACAAAGACAGTTCATTTCCGGGTTGGTGGGCATTCCTCCCAACATTGGGCGCGGCGCTGATAATTTCAGCGGGGCCCGACGCAATTTTCAACAGGTTATTTTTGTCGTCTCGACCAATGATATGGATAGGTCTAATTAGTTTCCCGCTTTATCTGTGGCATTGGCCGCTATTATCATTCGCTCACATCTTTGAGGGCGGCCCAGTGCCACCAAGCGTCAGGGCAGCTGCGGTTGCACTCTCCGTTTTACTGGCATGGTTAACCTACAAAATTATTGAGCGACCAATTCGAACAAGCAACAACAAACTTACCAGCATGTTATTGCTGACACTCATGCTGCTGGTAGGTTATACCGGATACTCTATATACAAACACAATGGATTCGAGTCGAGAGTGGGGGGCATACAAGGATTCTCAAGCTACTTTGAAAACTCACTTCCCGAGCAAAAATACTTCCAAAAAATCGACTTACTTAACACCTATAGAACTGATTGCGACTTTTACAATCTGGAAAAATATCGTAGCGGCAATGCCACGAACACTCCCCGCGCATCTATAAAAGAAAGCTGCTATACAAAAGATACCACCAAAAACAAGACTGTATTCCTGTGGGGGGATTCCCACGCGCAGCAGCTATATTCAGGAATGAAAAACAGATTGCCGTCTGATTGGAACATTCTACAAATTACAAGCTCTGGCTGCACTGCATCACCTTCGATATTAAACCCGTCGACTGTAGATTATTGCGCGCAGTCAAACTGGTTTGCTCTCGAAACCTTAAAGAAAACAATACCCGATGTTGTAGTCATTTCTCAAATTGCCAATTATGACATCCCCACCATTCATCAGTTATCCGAAAAGCTTAAATCAATCGGTGTAAAACGTACTATTTTTGTCGGCCCTGTCCCTCACTGGACAGCCGAGCTACCAAAAATAATCATGAAATCATTATGGCTAAACACTCCGAACCGCACGCTTATTGGTTTGAGTCAGGAAACCATTGATTACAACGCAGCCTTACATAGGACCCTGCAGGACTCAGGCATAGTATTTGCCGACATCATAAATGTACTTTGCAATGAGCAAGGGTGCCTCACTTATCTAGGTGAGGACAAGGCCAAAGGCATCACCAGTTGGGATTACGGACACCTAACACCAATAGCAGCTGACTATGTAGCAAAAAAACTACTTGCTCAGTTAATAATCAACAGTGAGTCAGACACCCAAACCACTAATAAATAATCAATTTGCCGACCTGACAAACTTTTCCCGGCAATAATTTCGCTCAAGACAGCTTCAGCGATTCAGACGACTCAGGGGTGGCGGCATCGATATCCACTGCATCCTGCAGTGGGTTGATGGCTCGCGTGGCTTGGTCCAGCAGGAAGTCCCTGGTCCGGCGATACCGGCTAATGCAGACACAGCCGATGTTGCAAGCCCTGCAAAACCGAAGCGAGTGAATATGTTGCCGCCGGCAGGGAACGAGGATATGCCGGCGTTGCCATTATATATCGGTGGAGCCGCATTATTCACAGCATTGCCACCCGGACCTCTGGGAGCAGTCACCAAAGAATCGACTGAGGTAGTGCCTCCAGTAGGGCCGTTGCCGCCAACGGGTGAAACACCACCAGCCCCGATAGTAATGGCTTGACTGGCGCCAATAGTTGCCGCCAGAAACCGACCTTTGGCATAAAAGCCAGCCGCCCCTGAAGCCCCCAAACTCACGTTGCCGGCCGGTGAGCGCCCTACCTTCCACGAGATTCGCGCACTCGGTGCCTGGCTGTATGAGCAACAGGGTTTCGAGCAGGAATACATTCAGGGCTTGATGGGTCACGCTGATGTGAAGATGACCGAACACTTCTAGACAGGGCACGGTGATGACGCGGGGGTTTGCATGAAGGTGAAAACTGACCTGAAGATGTAGCGCCGGTGGTCGTTTGCCCAAAATATTCCAAAAGTTTGCCCAAACACCAGACAACAAAAAAGGGCCCACCTTTCGGTGAGCCCTTCCAGACCGCCCAGCAGAGCGGATTTTGTTTGGTAGGCGCGATTGGACTCGAACCAACGACCCCCACCATGTCAAGGTGGTGCTCTAACCAACTGAGCTACGTGCCTGCTGTGAGGCGGCATTCTACGGAATTCCGAAGGGGTGTCAACACCTTTTTTCGAGCTAACCCTATGAATATGCAAAATATTTAATTTTGCGGGTACAAAGAAGATTTTCCGGGTGGCTGGCGGCCGATTTTCAACTCGGGTAGGATCAACGCAATCGTAAAATATATTAAACAGAGGCAGCAGGATGGCGAACACCCCCTACCCAGAGTCCTACTACGCCGCATCGGCCAATGCGGTTCCGCCGCGCCCGGCGTTGCAAGATGACGTCGAGACCGATGTCTGCGTGATTGGCGCCGGCTATACGGGGCTGTCCTCTGCCCTGTTCCTGCTGGAGAACGGCTTCAAGGTCACGGTGCTCGAAGCCGCCAAGGTGGGTTTCGGGGCGTCCGGTCGCAATGGCGGCCAGATCGTTAACAGCTATAGCCGCGACATCGATGTCATAGAGCGCACGGTCGGCCCCAAGCAGGCTCAACTGCTGGGGCAAATGGCGTTCGAAGGTGGGCGAATCATTCGGGAGCGGGTCGCCAGGTACAACATTCAGTGTGATCTGAAGGACGGTGGCGTATTCGCCGCGATGACCGCCAAGCAGATGGGGCATCTCGAGTCCCAGAAGCGCCTGTGGGAGCGATTTGGCCACACCCAGCTCGAACTGATGGATCAACGCCGCATCCGCGAAGTAGTGGCTTGCGATCAATACGTTGGTGGCATGCTCGACATGAGCGGCGGACACATTCACCCACTCAACCTGGCACTGGGTGAAGCGGCGGCCGTCGAGTCCCTGGGCGGGACGATTTATGAGCAGTCGCCGGCCATACGCATCGAGCGTGGCGCCAACCCGGTCGTGCACACACCGCAAGGCAAGGTCAGGGCCAGGTTCATCATCGTCGCCGGCAACGCTTATCTGGGCAATCTGGTGCCGGAGCTGGCCGCCAAGTCGATGCCTTGCGGCACTCAAGTGATTACCACGGAGCCACTGGGCGAGGAACTGGCTAAGACCCTGCTGCCTCAGGATTACTGTGTCGAAGACTGCAATTACCTGCTCGACTACTACCGCCTCAGCGGCGACAAGCGCCTGATTTTCGGTGGCGGCGTGGTATACGGCGCGCGGGATCCGGCGAACATCGAAGCGATCATTCGACCGAAAATGCTCAAGGCCTTCCCGCAGCTCAAGGACGTGAAGATCGATTACGCGTGGACGGGCAACTTCCTGCTGACCCTGTCGCGCCTGCCTCAGGTCGGTCGCCTGGGCGACAACATTTACTATTCCCAGGGCTGCAGCGGCCACGGCGTGACCTACACACACCTGGCGGGAAAGGTGCTGGCCGAAGCGCTACGCGGCCAGGCCGAGCGTTTTGACGCATTTGCCGATCTGCCCCACTACCCGTTCCCCGGCGGACAAATGCTGCGCACCCCGTTCGCGGCGCTGGGCGCCTGGTACTACGGGTTGCGCGACAAGTTCGGCGTTTGAGGGACCTGTAGGAGCTGGCTTGCCAGCGAAGGCGTTCCATCGGCCAACATCGTTGCTGGATATGACGTCCTTTTCGCTGGCAAGCCAGCTCCTACAGGGGCGGTGGGTTACAGTCGATCCCGCGCGATTCCGCTGCGAATCCGCAGGATATCGGCCAGCACCGCCAACGCAATCTCCGCTGGCGTCTTGCTGCCCAGGTTCAGCCCGATTGGCGCATGAATCCGCCCCAACTCGACATCCCCCAGGCCGCCGATGCGTCGCAAGCGTTCGAAGCGTTTGTGCGAGGTCTGCATCGAGCCCATCACACCGATATAGAACGCCTCGGTGCGAACCGCCTCCATCATCGCCAGGTCATCGATACGTGGATCGTGGGTCAATGCCACCACCGCCGTATCGCTGTGGCAACCGCCGTCGGCAATGAACACCGAAGGCAGTTGGCGGCGAATCTCTACGTTTTCCAGCACGACGCCTTCCAGCACTTCGTCCCGCGGGTCACACAGAATCACCTCGAAACCCAGGCCCACGGCAAACTCTGCACAGGCCTGAGCGACACTGGAGTAACCGGCGAGCAGCAAACGCTGGGCCGCGCCAACGCGCACACGCACCCGGTCGATTTCACGCTCGATACGCACACCCTGCTCACGATCATCGAACAGACTGCGCGCACCGCTTTGCAGATCAACTTCGCGGATCAGCCGACGTCGGCCCAACAGCGCCGCCTCCAGCTCCCGCAAATGCGCCTGCACGCCACATTCGGCATCAAGCTTCTCGACCAGCACATCCAGCACCCCGCCACACGGCAGGCTGACGCGAGAGCGTGGGTCGTCGCCTTCGCCGTAACGAACGACGCTGACCGGCTCCAGAAACGCGCCCTCGGCGACTCGCTCGAGAAAGTCTTCCTCGACACAGCCACCAGACAACGAGCCAATCCATTGCCCATCAGAGTTCACCGCCAGCAGCGAACCCGGTGCCCGCGGTGCCGAGCCGTAAGTGGCCAGCACCGTACACAGCCAGATGCGCTGGCCGGCTGTCGACCACTCCAGCGCCCGGCGCACCACCTGCAGATCGAGATGCTGCATATCAGTGCGCCTTGTGCTCGAGCGGCGGCGCATCGGCCCGCAACTTCTGCACGTCGTTCACAGCCAGATCATTCGGCTGACCGCCCCAGCCCTGACGCAGGTAGTTCAGTAGATCCGTGAGTTGCTCGTCGCTCAATTTCCTGGCGAACCCTGGCATCGGTTGCATGTGTTCGAACCCGGAAAACTTCTGTTCGCCGATACCGTCGTCGATCACCCGCACAAGGTTGCGCGAATCTTCCAGGCGCAACGTGGTGTTGCCACGCATGGCCACGGCGATGTGCGGCTTGCCCTCGCCGCCCGGCGCATGGCAACCGGCGCAGACATTCAAATATTCCTGACGGCCACGCTGGGCACTTGGGCTCAGTTTGTCCAAAGGCACTTCGGTGAGCACTTTCGCCACTGGCGGCTGATCGCCGAGCAGGAAGGTCGCCATCGCCGCCAGATCCGGATCGCTGAGGCCCTGAGTGCTGTTGTGGAACACCGGGAACATCTCGTTGAACATCGTGCCCTGGGCGCTCATGCCGTGCTTGAGGAACGAGCTCAGGTCCTGATGGTTCCAGCCACGGGCCGCCAGGTCGTTCGCTAGCAGGCTTGGCGCCAGATAACCGTTGAGCAGCCCGCCGGTCATGCGCTTGTCCTGCTGCATCGCACCCGGCAAGCCGCGCGGCGTATGGCATTCGCCACAGTGACCCAGCACATCGACCATGTACTGGCCGCGCTTCCAGGCTTCACTCTTGCCTTCAGCCGGCTCCAGCTTCACGTCCTTGCCGTACATCATGTTCCAGCCCATCAGGCCCAGGCGCACGTTGAACGGGAAGCTCAGGCTGGTGACTGGCGCTGCACGCTCGATCGGCTCGACGGTTTTCAGGTAGGCATGAATCGCGTCGGAATCTGCTCGCGGCATCAGGTGATACGAGGTGTAAGGCATCGCCGGATACAGGTTCGCGCCATCGCGGCGTTTGCCTTCGGTCAGCGCGGCAAAGAACTCATCATCGCTGTACAGGCCGATGCCGTGCTCTTTACTCGGGGTGATATTGGTGCCGTAGATGGTGCCGAACGGCGACACGATCGGCAGACCGCCGGCATACGGCGCACCACCCGGTGCGGTGTGGCACGCCATGCAGTCGGCGGCGCGGGCGAGGTATTGGCCTTGCTTGACCTGCGCATCATCGGCGTGGGCCAGCAACACAGGCGCAGCCAGACCAACCGCCAACGCCAGGCGGCTAAGTAGTAACTTCATGCTTAACCCTCCTTGACCAGGCCGAGATCGGTCAGCACGTTGCGCGTGGCGCTGTAGTAGCGCACGTACCCGGTGCAACGGCAAATGTGATGACCGAGGCTGTCCTCGATGACTTTTTCCAGCTGGCTTTTAACGATGGGCTGACGCTGCAGCTTTTCCACCAGTACGGTCGCGGCATTCACGAAACCCGGCGCGCAGTAGCTGCACTGGAAGGCGAATTCATCGACGAAGCGCTGCTGGATCGGATTCAGCTCGGTGACTTTGCCCTGCTCGTCGCGGGTCGCATGGCCTTCGATGGTCCGTACTTTCTTGCCTTCGAAATAGTGCGCGCCGGTGATGCAGGTGCGCACTTCTTCGCTGGTGCCGTCGGGGTTGTCGACGATCACCACGCAGGCGTGGCAAATGCCCTGGCCGCAGCCCAGGCGCGAGCCGGTGAGGTTTTTGTACTCGTGCAGGTAATCGATCATCGGCAGGTCATCAGGGATGTCCACCGGGCCGACGGATTGACCGTTGAGGGTCAGTTGAAGCGGACGGTTAGCCATTGAGGGCCTCCTTGATGCGTGCAGAAGTGATAGGCAGGTCGCGGACACGTTTACCGATGGCATGGGCCACGGCGTTGCCGATGGCGCCGACCACCGGGATCATCACCACTTCGGCGATACCTTTGGACGGGTCGCTTGGCGACAGTGGCGGCAGGATGTCCGCCGTCTGTTTCCACACCGCGACGTGCCGCGCCATTGGCAGGCGGTAACGGTTGAAGTTCCAGTCACCCTCCCCCGGCCCGCCTTCGTACAGCGGCATCTCTTCCATCAACGCATGGCCAATGCCCATGGCGATACCGCCCTCGAGCTGGCCCTTGACCAGTTCCGGCACCAGCACACGACCGCACTCGACCCACGAGTGATGGTTGAGTACCGAGACTTCCGCCGAGCCTTTGTTGACCTTCACTTCCACCAGCGTCGCCACCGGGCTGTAGTAAGTCACCGCCGCGTTGTTCAACTGGGTTGCCGGGTAGGCGATGTTCTGCCGATCCAGCAGATGGAAACCGGCGCTGCTCATCTGCGCCTTCTTCGCCTTCGGTGCACCGTCGCCGTACTTGACCGCCAGGCCATCGAGCGGCAGACGCTCACGCACGCCGTCGATGCTGAACTCGGCCTCGGCCCAGCTCCAGCGGTTGAAACCATGCACGGTAGCGCCGCTCACGAGGCCACGCTCGTGAACGCGCTTGGCCAGCATCGCAAACGGCAAAGGCTCCATGCCGTTGGCTGTCAGCTTGCCATCGACCCAATGGGCGTCTTCGCGGCGCACAACGTAAGGGTTGGCCTGACCGCCATAAGGGCCTTGTCGCCAGATCTCCAGCGCCGCCGGCCACAGGCCGTGATTGAACAACACGCGCGCCGCTTCACGGGTGGCGTGACTGAAGTAGTACGCAGAGTTGGTTGCCGACGAAGCCGAAGCGACTTTGCCGACCCAGCGCGGATTGCGCAGGAAATTGTCCTGCTCGGCCTGACTCATGATGTACGGATTGCCGCCACTGATCAGCTGCAACTCTTTCCATTCGGTTTCGCCGGTCTTCACTTCGTGGGCCGGAATACCGAGGAAATCAGCCACGACCATGGCCTGCGAGGTGGACATGCCGGTACCGATTTCGATACCGATGTGGCGAAGGGTAATGCGACCTTCGGCAGTGAATTCAATGCTGGCCATCGGCGCTTCGGAACCGGTGCCGAAGTCTTTCTGGCAGATGGCGAAACCCACCCCGTACCAGTTATCCGGATCGGCGGCTTCGCGCTGTTTCTTGATCGCGTCGCGGTTTTTCCAGGTGTCGTGGACGGCAGCCTTGTCGAGAATCTCGTGCAGGCGCAAGGCACCGGCCGGGATCGCGCCCTGGGTGTTTTTCATACCCGAGCGCAGTGCGTTTTTACGGCGCAGCTCAATTGCATCGACACCGAGGCGATCAGCGATTTCGTCGACCATCATCTCGGTCGAGGCCATGCTCTGCAGGGTGCCGTAGCCACGCATCGACCCGGCCTCCACTGCGCGGGAGTGATAAGCCGTGACCTGCAGATCGTTCTGCGGCATGTAGTAGATCGATTGTGCGGCCGTGGCACCCACCGCAGCCACCGACGGGCTGTAGTTGATTCGCCCGCCACCGTCGACGCTCATTTCAGCGCGGAAGATCTTGAAGCTGTGATCGTTCTTGTCCACCGCCAATTGGTAGCGAATGTCGAACGGGTGACGCTTGATGCCACTCTGGAACTGCTCGTAGCGGTCGTTGGCCAGGCGCACCGGCACACCCGCGCCGTACAACGCGGCCAGCGCTGCGTAGTAGACGAAAATGTTGTGGTCTTTGGAGCCGTAACCGACGGTATAACCCGGGTGCATGTTCAGGTTGGCCAGGCCAAAACGCGACGGCGCAATCATCTTCGCGGTCTCGGTCGCGGCTTCCAGCGGGCACTGGGTGGCGACAACGAAATGCAGGGTCTTGGTCGCCGGGTCGTACCAGCCGTTGCCGTTGTCCGGCTCCAGGGCCGCCGGTTCGATCGACGGGGTCTTGTAGCGCTCGTCGAACACCAGCCAGTTGTCCGGCGGCGTATCGATCTGCTGCTTCATGCGGTCGGCGTAGAACAACCCGCGCTCGGTCAGGTTGCCGTGCAGGTTCGGCTGGGAGTTCCACACCGGACGACGGTTTTTCAGCATCGGGAACAGGATCGAATCCTTGAGGCTGGCGAACTCGTCTTCATCCGCCGAGGTCGCGCCGCCGACGCGCACGTAGCGGAAGCTGCCGTAGGGATCGCCTTCGTAGAACGGCACCTGGGCACCGTAACGAATCGCCTTGTCATTGAATTTGAGTTTGTTCTTGGCCTGACGGAAACGCTCGAAGTCGTTCCAGATCAGGATCGCCACCGGGTGCCCGATGAACATCGGCACCTTGCCGGCCGGCAACAATGGATCCGGGGCGTGCTCCTCAGGGAACACGATGCCGTCCTTGACCAGGTCTTCGGCGGTGACGATGCGGTCCGGCTGCAACTCGGCACCCAGCCACGACAGGTCGATGCCTGCGAAGATGTGGTCGGCCTTGATGGTTTTGAGCAGCATGGCGTGGCCTTGCTGCTGCGGCCAGCCCGGCATGTCCTTGGCACGGATGTCACGGGCAAAGACTTTACTGCCGCAGACTTTGGACAAGGCATCGTTACGGGCGCGTGCCTTGCCATTGTTGCCGAGCCACTGCTCGGACGGCACAGTCACGCTGTTTTCCATCAAGGCGGCCAGCGCCTGGCTGCTCAATGGCGTGAGCGTCACGCTCACGCCCGCTACCAGCCCGCCCTGAAGGAACGAGCGCCGGGATATATCACGGTTGGACATGGATCATCCTCTGGGCGGTTATGGAGTCCGCCCTTCTGGTTATGTACTGGAAAATCTCGAGTCTTGCAGAAGCCCCTTTTGACGATACAAAGGGCTGTTGTTGACAGTGCAAAGCTGACCGAAAGGTTAAGTTTATAGCCTTATGGCCTGACGGAAAACTAAAAACTGACCAGCAAATCAAAAAAACGCGACTATTCGACGCAGCACATTAAGAGTAGCCGTGAATTTCGGTAGCGTGAGGCTGGAGGGGTGCCGCTGGACGACGGCGTCGTCAGCGTCCGATAGGCCATTCCGGCAATGAGGCATGCAGAAAGGTCCACCAGGAATAAGGCGAGAGGAGAAAACCTGAATTCCAGAAACAAAAAACCCCGGTCTTTCGACCAGGGTCTTTGCTATCGACTCGAAGTAACCAGTGGTTTCTTCGTAGCTTCAAGGCGTTCAGTTGGCCTTGAGGCAGATATGGCGCAGCGGACGGGACTCGAACCCGCGACCCCCGGCGTGACAGGCCGGTATTCTAACCGACTGAACTACCGCTGCGTATCGCTTTGAGCAGATGCTCAAGTAACTCGTCTGATTGAAAACTCAGTAGCTTTTCAATCTCGAACCAAGCATGCCTGATTCGGAAAATATGGCGCAGCGGACGGGACTCGAACCCGCGACCCCCGGCGTGACAGGCCGGTATTCTAACCGACTGAACTACCG
>NZ_JBWKXF010000046.1:0-47012 GCF_059422645.1 Pseudomonas sp. GW821-FHT01C01
CGAAAGCGGTGTGTCATCCAACGTTTATGTTGACTGACACACCGCTTTCGCGAGCAAGCCCGCTCCCACAGGTTGTGTGGCGTTTGGTTTAGAACGCTGAAGGATTTATCCGCGCAAAGCTGTCCACGGTGACATGCCCTGCCAGTTCCCCGCCCTCACGGGCCAATCCGCAAGTGGCCATCCCCGCTGCACGCGCCGCATCCAACTCTTCGACGATGTCCGACAGAAACAGAATTTGCCCCGCCTCGATGTTGATCGCCTGAGTGATGTTGGCGTAGGACTGCGCCTCGCGCTTGGGTCCCGAAGTGGTGTCGAAATAGCCGCTGAACAACGGCGTCAGGTCCCCCGCCTCGGAGCAACCGAAGATCAGCCGCTGGGCCTGGATCGAGCCGGACGAATAAACAAAAAGTTGATAACCGGCCTGATGCCAGTCTTTAAGCGCATCAACGGCGTCCGGGTAAACGTGGCCCTTCAACTGCCCGGCCTGATAGCCCTGCTCCCAGACCATTCCCTGCAACGCTTTCAACGGCGTGGCCTTGCGGTCTTCGGCAATCCAGCCCAACAGGATCTCGATGACCCGTTCGACATCGGCATTCGGCTCGTTGCTGTCGCGACGTACGGCAGCCAGTTGTTCGGCCACGTCGGCACGCTCGGCCTGCTGACGAACAAACTCCGGCAGATGTTTGGCGGCATAGGGAAACAGCACGTCGAACACAAAACTCACCGCGCTGGTGGTGCCTTCGATATCGGTGAGAATCGCTTTGATCGGCATCGACTCAGTCCTCAAGACGCGGGAATTGGCTGGCGATGTCTTCACCGGTGAAATTGGCCACCCAGCCTTCCGGGTTGTTGAACAGGCGGATCGCAATGAAGTGCGGATGCTCGCCCATGTCGAACCAGTGTTTGGTCCCCGCCGGCACCGAGATCAGGTCGTTTTTCTCGCAGAGCACCGCGTAGACGTAATCGTCGATGTGCAGGGTAAACAGGCCGCGCCCGGCGACGAAAAATCGTACTTCGTCTTCGCCATGGCGGTGTTCATTGAGGAATTTGGCGCGCAATTCGGCTTTTTGCGGGTGGTCGCTGTTGAGGCTGATCACGTCGACGGTGATGTAACCGCGTTCGGTCATCAGCTGGTCGATTTGCGCCTGATAGGCCGCAATCACTTCATCCTGGCTGGCGCCCGGCTGGAGCTTGGTGGCGGCTTGCCAGCGGTCGAAGCGCACGCCTTGCTCGGCAAGGGTCGAGGCGATGTCTTCGAAATGGGTCAGCACCTTATTGGGAATTTCAGGGCTGGAGACGTGATAAACGGACAGGCTGCTCATCAGGGCAACTCCTTAACGGTTCATGCTTTACGGTTAAAGAGCGAGCGGGTTTTCAACTCGCACTCGAACAAAAATTCAAAGGCCTCGATCTGCCGCAGGGCATCGCTCATGCGCGCGCCCCAGGTGTAGAGGCCATGACCGCGGATCAGGTAGCCGACGCAATCGGGATGGGCGTCGAGCCAAGGCTGCACCTTGGCGGCCAGGCGCGCAATGTCCTGGTCGTTGTCGAAAATCGGCACGCGCACCCGGGATTCGTGGGTCGTCACACCGCTGAAGGCTTTTTGCAGTTCGTAGTCTTCGAACTCGATGAAGTCTTGCGGCGTCAGGCGCGACAGTACCGTGGCGTTCACCGAATGGGTGTGCAGCACCGCACCGATCTCAGGGCGCCAGCTGTAAAGCTGGGTGTGCAACAGGGTTTCGGCGGACGGCTTCTTGCCCGGCTCCAGGCTGTTGCCTGACAGGTCGGTGGCCAGCACATCGTCCATGCCGAGTTGACCCTTGTGCTTGCCGGAAACGGTCAGCAAGGCTTCGGTCGGCGACAGGCGGGTCGAGTAATTGCTGCTGGTGGCCGGCGACCAGCCGCGGCCATACAGAAAACGCCCGGCGTCGATGATTTCCTGGGCGAGGTGTTCACGGGTAAGGCTCATGGCCTGTCCTCTTGCATACGTGTGGCAATGATAACGGCAGCCGCGAGGGCTGCGAGACTGGCAATACTAAAGGTCCATGCCGCGCCGAGGGCGTTCCAGCTATAGCCGGAATACAACGCACCCAATGCACCGCCGGTGCCGGCCAGGGCAGCGTACAACGCCTGGCCCTGCCCTTGCTGGCGTGCGCCGAAGCTACGTTGCACGAATGAAATGGCAGCGGCATGAAAGCTGCCGAACGTCGCCGCGTGCAACACCTGGGCAAACAACAGCACCCACAGAAACTCCGCGAGCGAGCCCAGCAATAGCCAACGCAGCGCCGCCAGCAGAAAACTGGCCATCAGTACCCGACGCAACGAGAAGCGCGCGAGGATCCTGCTCATGGCCATGAACATCAAGACTTCAGCCACCACGCCGACCGCCCAGAGCATGCCGATCACACCGCGGCTGTAGCCCAGTCGCTCAAGGTGCAGCGTTAAAAATGTGTAATACGGTCCGTGGCTCATCTGCATCAGCGCCACGCATGCGTAAAACGCCAATACGCCGGGGCTGCGCAGTTGCTTGAGGAATCCTTCCCCCGTCACCCGGTTGCCTGGCGCCGGTTGAGCGTTCGGTACCCACAGGCTGCTGAGCACGATGCCGGCCAGGATCAGTACCAGCGCCGCCGGGTAGATGTCGAGGCTCAACCATTCGAACAGTCGCCCCAGCACGACCACGGTGATGATGAAACCGATCGAGCCCCACAGGCGAATCTGGCTGTAGCGCGAGGTCTGCCCTTGCAAGTGCGCCAGGGTGATGACTTCGAACTGCGGCAACACCGCGTGCCAGAAGAACGCATGCAAGGCCATGACCATCGCCAGCCAGGCGTAGGTCTTGCTGACGAAAATCAGCGAGAACGTCAGCAACGTGCACACCGCGCCGAAGCGCACGATGGCCAGCCGTCGGCCGGTGTAGTCGCCCAGCCAGCCCCAGATGTTCGGCGCCACGCAACGCATCAGCATCGGGATCGCCACCAGTTCGCCGATGCGCGCGGCGCTGAATCCGAGGTGATCGAAGTACAGCGCCAGAAACGGCGCTGTCGAACCGAGCAAGGCGAAATAGAACAGATAGAAACTGGAGAGCCGCCAGTACGGGAGCGCCGCCACGCCGGTCAAACCGCAGCGGCTGCGAGGTCAGCCATTAAAGCTGACCCAGCACCGGCGTGCTCACCCGCACATCGGCGTTCTGCCCACGGTGACGCAGCAGGTGATCCATCAGCACGATGGCCATCATCGCTTCGGCAATCGGCGTGGCGCGGATGCCGACGCACGGGTCGTGACGACCCTTGGTGATCACTTCCACCGGGTTGCCATGAATGTCGATGGAACGGCCCGGCGTGGTGATGCTAGATGTCGGTTTCAGCGCCAGGTGCGCAACGATTGGCTGGCCCGAGGAAATACCGCCGAGAATGCCGCCCGCGTTGTTGCTGAGGAAACCTTCCGGGGTCATTTCATCGCGATGCTCGGTGCCACGCTGGGCAACGCTGGCGAAACCGGCGCCGATTTCCACGCCCTTGACCGCGTTGATGCTCATCAGTGCATGGGCCAGTTCGGCGTCGAGACGGTCGAAGATCGGCTCGCCCAGGCCTGGCATCACGCCTTCGGCGACCACGGTGATTTTCGCGCCGACCGAATCCTGGTCGCGGCGCAACTGGTCCATGTAGGCTTCCAGTTCCGGCACCTTGTCCGGGTCCGGGCTGAAGAAGGCGTTCTGCTCCACCGAGTCCCAGGTCTTGAACGGGATTTCAATCGGCCCGAGCTGGCTCATGTAGCCACGAATAACGATGCCCTGGCTGGCCAGGTATTTTTTCGCAATCGCACCGGCCGCGACGCGCATCGCGGTTTCGCGGGCCGAGCTGCGACCGCCGCCGCGATAATCGCGCTCACCGTACTTGTGGTGGTAGGTGTAGTCGGCGTGGGCCGGGCGGAACAGATCCTTGATCGCCGAGTAGTCCTTGGACTTCTGGTCGGTGTTGCGGATCAACAGGCCAATGGCGCAACCCGTGGTGCGACCTTCGAACACACCGGAGAGGATTTCGACTTCGTCGGCTTCCTGGCGCTGGGTGGTGTGGCGGCTGGTGCCGGGTTTGCGGCGGTCCAGGTCACGCTGCAGATCCTCCAGGGATATCTCCAGGCCCGGCGGGCAGCCATCGACAATGGCGACCAACGCCGGACCATGGCTTTCGCCCGCGGTGGTGACAGTGAACAGCTTG
Source organism: Pseudomonas sp. GW821-FHT01C01 (assembly GCF_059422645.1). Lineage (NCBI taxonomy): Bacteria > Pseudomonadati > Pseudomonadota > Gammaproteobacteria > Pseudomonadales > Pseudomonadaceae > Pseudomonas > Pseudomonas sp. GW821-FHT01C01. The sequence continues at coordinate 4,218 of NZ_JBWKXF010000046.1, forward strand.
CCGTAGGTATTGCCGGACATGCAGGACGCTCCGTGAAATGAACCTGAATACGTAATGCGCGCCAGTATACGCAGGCTACCCAAGTAGTTCATCCTCGAACCTTATGGGTGCCTGTGAGTCCAACCGGCATCTTATTGATGATGGCGCGATGATGTTGCGAGTTCTAGCCTTGAGCCTTACCCTGATTTCCAACTTCGCCCAGGCGACTGTCCTGCAACGACCGATCACATTGGATACGGGCACTGGCGAGCTTTTCGGCTCGCTGTTACTGCCAAAATCCGACAATCCAGTGCCGGTTGTCCTGATCATTTCCGGCTCCGGTCCTACGGATCGTGACGGAAACAACGCCGATGGCGGGCGCAATGACAGCCTCAAGCGCCTGGCCTGGGTGCTGGCCAAACACAACATTGCCAGCGTGCGTTACGACAAACGTGGCGTGGCCGCGAGCCTGGCGGCGACCCCGGACGAACGCAACTTGACGGTAGAGGCTTATGTGTCCGATGCCCAGGCCTGGGGCCAGAAGCTCAAGACCGATCCGCGCTTCGGCAAACTGATTGTGCTGGGTCACAGCGAAGGCGCCTTGATCGCCAGTCTCGCTGCGCCGGGCATCGATGCCGACGCGGTGATTTCGGTCTCCGGCAGCGCAAGGCCGGTTGATCAGGTCATTCGCCAGCAACTGGGCAATCGCTTGCCGCCACCACTGATGCTGCGCAGCAATGAATTGCTCGACAGCCTCAAGGCCGGGAAACCCGACGACAACGTACCGCCGCCGTTGCAGGCCATTTTCCGTCCGAGCGTGCAGCCGTATCTGATTTCCCTGTTCCGCCAGGACCCGGCCGCGGCGTTTGCGAAGCTGAAGATGCCGGCGCTGATCATCCAGGGCAGCAACGACATCCAGGTCGGCGTCAATGACGCAAGGCTGCTCAAGGCCGCCAAACCGGACGCCGAACTGGCGCTGATCGAGGGCATGAACCACGTCATGCGCATCGTGCCCAACGACGTCAAACGCCAACTGGCTTCCTATAAAGACCCGCAGTTGCCCCTGGCGGCGGAACTGGGCGCGCGAATCCTCGGTTTTATCGACGGACTTCGCACCAGTTAAGCGCTGCAGGGGGCGTTCTCAACCAGTTTTCACGGCGTGAAAATGGTTGAGAACGCCCCCCGCCCTCCAGTCTTGGAAAAAACGGCCGATAAGCCTTTGTCGCCAGCAGATTGGCTGGCGACAAGCTGAGCTTGGACAGGATCTCGCCGTTATGACTGACACCCAGACTTCACCCGACACCACCGCTGAAAAAGACGCACCGCCAGCGGTCGAGCTGCCCTGGGCGGACGTCCACGTCGAGCACCACAAGATGCTCCGTCTGGCGCCGCTGCAGACTGACCGCAACACGGGCGGACGCCCATTGCGTTTTGTCGAGTTCGGCTATGCCGAGCGCAACGACAAGGAACGCAGCCTGATGCGCATGAGCATCACCCTGCCCGGCCAGCGTGTGCGCAAGGAACAGAATCATCTGGACGTGTGGGTCGATCACACCGAAAAGCGCGCGAATTTCGGCCCGGAAAGCGGTTTGCAGGTTGAACCGCTGAACCGTGGCATTGGTCGATTCATGGCGGCCCAGGGCATCAACTGGGCGAAGAAGCGCTGGCCGACCTACACCGTCGACGGCTTTGACCTGAGCAACAAGGAAGCGCTGAACGAAGACACCCGCCTGCGCCGCGATCATTTTTTACGCGTGCATGGTTTCGACGTGGTATATGCCGATGCCCAGCATTTGAAAGGCAGCGTCAAGCCGGTCAAGGTCGGCGACCTTGCTGGCGACTGGAACAGCGAAAAACTGCAGGTCGTGGAAATTCTCGAGGCGGCGCAGATGCTCCAGCAAGCCGAGCAGAACCTGGCCGAGCAGGAAGTCAAACTCAAGAAACACGAAGAGAAAGTCAGCAAGTACAAACGCGAAGACGCCGGGCTGCGTTTCACCATCACCTGCCTGGTGGCATTTGCGGTGTTTCAGGCGGGGTTGCTGATCTGGATTGCCACGCACCGATGAAGGTTTAAGACCGAGTCGCAGCCATTGTAGGAGCGAGCTTGCTCGCGATGGATTTGAGGACGACGCGTTTTTCCAGAAAACACGCATTATCGTTGACGTCCATCGCGAGCAAGCTCGCTCCTACAAGGGTCAGACGCGGGAAGCGAACAACACCTGATGCTCCCGGCACTGCTCCGCGCTCAGCATGAATACGCCATGGCCGCCACGCTCGAACTCCAGCCAGGCGAAGTCGACTTCCGGGTACAACGCCTCGACGTGCACCTGGCTGTTACCCACTTCGACAATCAGCAAACCCTTCTCGGTCAAGTGATCCGCTGCTTCGGCGAGCATGCGGCGCACCAGGTTCAAACCGTCATCGCCGCAGGCCAGGCCCAGTTCCGGTTCGTGCTGGTATTCGTCCGGCATGTCGGCGAAATCTTCCGCATCGACGTAGGGCGGGTTCGACACGATCAGGTCGAAACGTTGTCCCGGCAAGCCCTCGAAACCGTCGCCCTGCACCGTGTACACACGTTCATCGACACCATGGCGCTCGATGTTCTGATTGGCCACTTCCAGCGCTTCGTACGACAGGTCAGCCAACACCACCTCGGCATTCTGGAACTCGTAGGCACAGGCAATGCCGATGCAACCGGAGCCGGTGCACAGGTCAAGAATTCGCGCGGGCTCGGAACCCAGCCAAGGAGTAAAACGATTTTCGATCAACTCGCCAATCGGTGAACGCGGGATCAAAACGCGCTCATCGACAATGAACGACATGCCGCAGAACCAGGCTTCGCCCAGCAGATACGCAGTCGGAACCCGCTCTTCGATACGGCGCTTGAGCAGGTTTTGCAGGTGGACCAGTTCGTCGTCTTCCAGATTGCAGTCGAGGTAGCTGTCGGCGATTTCCCACGGCAGGTGCAGCGCGCCCAACACCAATTGCCGGGCTTCGTCCCAGGCGTTGTCGGTGCCATGGCCGAAAAACAGATCCTCCCCATGGAAGCGGCTGACGGCCCAACGGATATGGTCACGCAGGGTGCGAAGGCGGGAAGTGATCACGACGGCAAACTCCAGAAAAATCGACGGGAGATTCTACCAGTCAAACGACGCCACGACGACGCGGGAAAACTACCGGCTCAAATGTAGGAGTTATCCGTTTTTTCGCTTGGCTATTGAACAAAACGCGACTATTGACAAGGCTACAGGCCAGCAACGACGGCACCTACGATCGTAGCGATTCACAGAACCGCTCAGCCAGAGGACAATGTCGCAAAAGCCCCACTCCAAGGAGCCCCAGAATGTCCGTTCCAAAAACGATGTTTCAACTCAGCGGCCGCGGTTATCCGGCAGCCAAACTGAGTAATGCGACCCTTATCATCATCGATGCCCAGAAAGAGTATTTGAGCGGGCCGCTGGCCCTCAGCGGCATGGATGAGGCCGTCGCGAACATCAAGCAATTGCTCGCCGCGGCCCGTGCCGCTGGCCGGCCGATCGTGCATGTCCGCCACCTCGGCACGCTCGGTGGAATGTTCAACCCGCAAGGCGTCGGTGGTGAGTTCATTCCGGGCCTGGAGCCACAGAACGACGAAACCATCATCGGCAAATTGCTGCCGAGCGCGTTCCACGGTACCGAACTGGCCAAACGCCTGGAGGACCTCGGCGCCCTCGACCTGATCGTCTGCGGTTTCATGAGCCACTCCAGCGTCAGCACCACCGTGCGCGCAGCGAAGAACCTTGGCTTCCGCTGCACACTCATTGAAGACGCCTGTGCCACTCGCGATTTGCCTTACAAGGGCGGCGTCCTGAGCGCCGAGCACGTTCATCAGACCGAAATGGCGATCATGGGCGATAACTTCGCCACCCTCGCCTTGACCCACGAACTGGTCTGATCGGCGCCCAATGAGCGGTCAAAAACGCCGCTCATCCGCAAAAGCCTCTCATTAGCCGTAATTGTCTTAGCCTCAGGAACATCCCGGTCAACTCCCGGTCGAAGGGCCGATACCCATAGAGGAAGGTCGGAATGAAGTTATCCGATGGTTTTGACGCTCGCCGCTTGCGGCCCAAAGGCCAACGTAATTGGCGTTTTCGAATCGGCGCAACGATAGCCGCGTTGCTGGCCATGAGCGGTGTGTTGCTCGCCATGGCCGGTGTTGCCAGCCTGCTCGGTCACGCCCCCGCCCTCGGCGAGATGAACACCAACCGTGCCGGTGCGGCGGTGATCCTGGCGATTGGTCTGGTGGTGCTGTACCTCGGCGTGTGGCTGTGGCGCCGCTGCCGTCGCCGCTCGCGTCAGTCACAAGAACTGAACATGTCCCCGCATCTGATGAAAAAACACGACTGAGACCAAGGTCGAGACCGAACGCCGCGCGTTTTGTCGCGCCCGATTCGCTTCGAGTTGGGTAAACTGGCCGCCCTTCGCGGAGGCTGACATGCAAGACGACGATTTTTCCCTGTTCAAAAGCGCGATCCAAGGCGTCAAGCCGATCAAGCACGATCGCGCCGAAACCGGCAAACCCAAGGCTGACCGCGCGCAGATTGCCAAGCTGCGTCTAGCGGCCACTGTGCGCACCGAATCCACCACCGTTGACGGGCTGTCCGATCAGTTCGTCATCGACGTCGGCCCGGAAGACGAGCTGATGTGGGCACGTGATGGCGTGCAGGAAAGCCAGATGCGCAAGCTCAAGATCGGTCAGATTCCGTTCGAAGGCAGCCTCGACCTGCATGGCATGAACGTGGAAAAGGCCCGGGAAACCCTCTGGGCGTTCCTGGCCGAAGCCACCAAATTCGAAATCCGCTGCGTGCGCGTCACCCATGGCAAGGCTGTACGCCTGGACGGCAAGCGGCCGATGATCAAAAGCCACGTCAACACCTGGCTGCGCCAGCATCCACAGGTGCTCGGCTTCACCTCGTGCCAGGCCAAACATGGCGGTGCCGGCGCGGTTTATGTGATGCTCAAACGCACCATGATGGAAGGTCGCGACGAGTAAAGCTGATGCGCCACGCTTGCAGCGTCGTGTCCGCCACCGTACCCTTGCCCTTTGCGTAAAATCCCACAGGTAGTTTCATGTCCCTGGAACAGAATTACACCGCGATCCTTGGCCAACTGGGCGAGGACGTCTCCCGCGAGGGCCTGCTCGACACGCCCAAGCGTGCCGCCAAAGCCATGCAGTACCTCTGCCGCGGCTATGAACAGACGCTGGAAGAGGTCACCAACGGTGCCCTGTTCAGCTCCGACAACAGCGAAATGGTGCTGGTCAAGGACATCGAGTTGTACTCGTTGTGCGAACACCACCTGCTGCCGTTTATCGGCAAGGCTCACGTCGCCTACATCCCGAGCGGCAAGGTCCTGGGCCTGTCGAAGGTGGCGCGGATCGTCGATATGTACGCCCGTCGCCTGCAGATCCAGGAAAACCTCAGCCGCCAGATCGCCGACGCGGTCCAGCAAGTCACCGGCGCCCTGGGCGTTGCGGTGGTGATCGAGGCCAAGCACATGTGCATGATGATGCGCGGTGTGGAGAAGCAGAATTCGACGATGATCACCTCGGTGATGCTCGGTGAGTTCCGTGAAAACGCCGCGACCCGCAGCGAATTCCTCAGCCTCATCAAGTAATTCGCGGCACGAAGAAAACCGGCATTCATCGCCGGTTTTTTTTCGCCCGTAAAAAATCAGGTAAGCTGCGCGCCCTTCTTCATTTGCACCGTGAGGCTTTCAACGTGTTCGTAAAAGCGCTTCGTGTCGGCCTTGGCCAACTGATCATCTTCATCGACTTCATCACCCGTCCAGGCAAAAAGCAGCGCCCGGCGCAAGCTCAGGCTCAGGTCAACTCGGCTGCCAAGGGCCTGACGCTGTACCAGTTTCACGCCTGCCCGTTCTGCGTGAAGACCCGCCGCACCCTGCGCCGTCTGAACGTGCCGGTGGCGTTGCGCGATGCGAAGAACAACGAGCAGGATCGCCAGACCTTGCTGGAGCAAGGTGGCAAGATCAAGGTGCCGTGCCTGCGCATTGAAGAGAATGGCCAGACCACCTGGATGTATGAATCCAAGGTAATCATCGATTACCTGGACAAGCGTTTTGCGGCAGCCTGATGGTTATGTAGTGCTCTGACGGACGCCTTCGCGAGCAAGCCCGCTCCCACATTAGTGATTTGTGGCGCTCACAAAACCTGTGGGAGCGGGCTTGCCCGCGAAGAGGCCGGCACAGGCACCGCAAACCTCAGACAAAAATAAACCGGCCCATTGGCCGGTTTATTTGTATCTAGGCCGCTTGCGTCGCCTGCGCCTGTCGCACCACCCCCGCCAATCGCTTGAGCCCTTCATCCAGTCGCGCAGGCTCAATGTGGCTGAAGTTCAACCGCAAATACCCCGGATGGTTATCCGGCTCGGGAAAGAACGGTTCGCCCGGCATGAACGCCACGTCGTTGGCCAACGCGGCGTCGAGCAAGGTTCGGGTGTCCTGCGGCTGCTTGAGTTTCAACCAGAAAAACAGCCCGCCCTGCGGCACATTCCAATCTGCCAGATCGGAGAAATGAGTTTCCAGCGCTGCCTGAAACGCATCCCGACGTCCACGGTAAAAGTCGCGTAACTCGCTGCGGTGCTGCTGATATTTCTCGCTTCCAACCCATTGCAACGCCTGCCATTGGCCAACCCGATTGGTGTGCAAATCCGCCGATTGCTTGAGTTTCAACAGATGGGGAAACAGGTCTGGGCTGGCGATCAAGTAGCCGACACGCAAACCTGGCAACAGGGTTTTCGACACGGTGCCGGTGTAGATCCAGCTGGCGTTTTTCAAGCGACTGACAATCGGCGTGGCGCTGCCACCGTCGAAGGTCAGTTCGCGGTAAGGCTCGTCTTCGATCAAAGTGACGCCGAATTCATCGAGCAACGCGGCCACCGCATCGCGCTTGGCTTCGCTGTAACGTACGGCCGATGGATTCTGGAAGGTCGGGATCAGGTAGATGAAGGCCGGGCGGTGCTTTTCCAGGCGCGCGCGCAATTGCGCCAGGTTCGGGCCATCGGCCTCCAGCGGCACGGTCAGGCAATCGGCGCCAAAAAGTTGGAAGATCTGCAACGCCGCCAGATAAGTCGGCGCTTCGAGCAGGATTTCGGTGCCTTTGTCGATGTAGAGCTTGGCGGCCAGATCTAGAGTTTGCTGTGAACCACTGACCACCAGTACCTGGCTTGCCTCACATGCCACGCCCAGCGCCCGGGCCTCTGCCGCCAACACTTCACGCAGCGCCGGCTCGCCTTCGCTCATGCCATATTGGCCAATGGACACCGGCATGTCGGCCCAATCGACCTTGGGCAGCATGGCTTCAGCCGGCAAACCTCCGGCGAACGACATCACTTGCGGCCGCTGAGCGGCGGCAAGGATTTCACGGATCAAAGAACTTTTAAGGCGCGAGACACGTTCGGAAAAAGCCATGGGGATCACCGGTAGCGAGGCACGAGGGAAATGAGTCAAACTTGTTGACCGAAATTACGCCAACTCGAACGGATACGTCAATATGCTTGACCTTAAAAACCCGATCTCCCAGCAGCAAGCCATGGAAGCGTTTTTCTTCGGCTACCAGGCCTTCACCGCCAAGGCCGATGAAATGCTCGAACGTCGTGGCCTGAGCCGGGTGCATCAGCGCATCGTGTTTTTCATCGCCCGTTACCCGAACCTGAGCGTCAAGGAGTTGCTGGCCTTGCTCGGCGTGAGCAAGCAGGCGCTGAACATGCCGTTGCGGCAATTGTTGGAGATGCATCTGGTCGAAAGTATCGCGTCCGAGACTGACAAGCGTAAGCGCTTGCTGGAATTGACTGCTGAAGGCGCACGGTTTGAGCAGGCGTTGAGGCGTGAGCAGGTGAAATTGCTGGAGCGGGTGTTTGCGGAGGCTGGGGAGACGGCGGTGAATGGGTGGTTGGCGGTGAATCTGGCGTTGGGGAAAAACCAGGCACATACCGACTGAATCATTCTGCCTGCTGATTTTGATGCTGGCTGATCCGGCCTCTTCGCGGGCAAGCCCGCTCCCACAGTGATTGATGGTGTCCACAAATCTTGTGACTGACCGATTTTCCTGTGGGAGCGGGCTTGCTCGCGAAGGCGTCAAATCAGGCGATATATTCCTATCGCCAAAAAAATCGTAAACAAAACCAAAAACATTATTTGCATTCTTTGTATACAAAAGCATAATCCACTTCGTGCGAGTTCCTGACCAAGCGGTCAACAAATTCGCAAGTGCCTCAAAGGGCCGCTGCCACCCTCATGGGTCCGGCCCTGGAAATAACAATAAAACTCTTGAGGAGTATTCGCTGTGGAAAGCCGCAAATCCGAAGCATCGACGCTGGAACTCTCGCCGCCATTACGCAATGGCTTGCTGGAACGTCTGTTCAAACTCAGCTTGCACGGCACCACGGTGAAGACCGAGCTGATTGCCGGTCTGACGACCTTCATTACCATGGCTTACATCATCTTCGTTAACCCCAACATCATGGCCGACGCCGGGATCGACCACGGTGCCGCGTTCGTCGCCACCTGCATCGCTGCTGCACTCGGTTGCCTGTTGATGGGTCTGTACGCCAACTGGCCAGTCGGCCTGGCACCGGGCATGGGGCTGAACGCCTTCTTCACCTACACCGTGGTCGGCACCATGGGCTACAACTGGGAAACCGCCCTCGGCGCAGTATTCGTTTCCGGTGTGTTGTTCATGATCCTGACCTTCTCGCGGATCCGCGAATGGTTGCTCAACAGCATTCCGGTCAGCCTGCGCTTCGCCATGGGCGCCGGCGTGGGGTTGTTCCTGGGGCTGATCGGCCTGAAAACCGCGGGTATCGTCGTCGATAGCCCGGCTACCCTGATCAAGCTCGGTTCCCTGCGCGAGCCCGGCCCACTGCTCGCCGCCGTGTGCTTCCTGATGATTGCCATCCTCAGCTATCACAAAGTGTTCGGCGCAATCCTCATCAGCATCATTACCGTGACCCTCGCCGGCTGGGGCCTTGGGCTGGTGCACTACGAGGGCATCATGTCGGCCCCGCCAAGCCTGGCCCCGACCTGGATGGCCATGAACGTCGCTGGTGTGTTCAACGTCAGCATGATCAGCGTGGTCCTGGCGTTCCTCTTCGTGCACATGTTCGACACCGCCGGCACACTGATGGGCGTTGCCCAGCGCGCCAATCTGGTGGGTGCTGACGGCCGGATCGAAAACCTTTCCCGCGCGATGAAAGCTGACAGTGCTTCCAGCGTATTCGGTGCAATAGTCGGCGTTCCGCCAGTGACCAGCTATGTGGAAAGTGCTGCTGGTGTCGCAGCGGGTGGTCGGACTGGTCTTACCGCAGTGACCGTAGGTGTGCTATTTATTGCAGCCATGTTCTTCGCACCGCTGGCCGGGATGATTCCTGCCTATGCCACCGCGGGTGCGTTGATTTATGTAGCAATGTTGATGATGGGCGGCATGGCGCACATCGAGTGGGACGAAGCGACCGACAGCATTCCGGCCATTGTCACCGCGATCATGATGCCCCTGACCTTCTCGGTCGCCGACGGTATCGCGCTGGGCTTCATCACCTACGTGGCGTTGAAGGCCGGCACCGGCAAGTACAAGGAAATTTCCGTAAGCCTGTGGGTGCTCTGCGCGATCTTCATCGCCAAGTTCATCTTCCTGTAAACCTTACGCGGGACCCGCTTGAAAACAGCCTCACCCCGTCGGGTGAGGCTTTTGTGCAAATGGAGGAAAGTGATGAGTCTGGAAACCTGGCTGCTGTTCAGCGGCGCTGCGCTGATAGTGATCCTGATCCCGGGGCCGCTGTCTTTGTTGATGATCAGCAACAGTCTGAATTACGGCCTGCGCCGCTCTTATCCGGCCTTTCTCGGCGGCGTATCGGCCTCGATCTGCCTGCTCAGTGCTTCGGCCCTAGGCCTGGGTGCGTTGTTGCTGGCTTCGGAACAGCTGTTCAGCGCCCTGAAGATTATCGGCGCACTGTATCTGTTCTACCTCGCCTGGCAGAGCTGGCAGCAATCGCGCCAGCCTTCCCACGGTGCTGAAGTGCCGCAAACAGCGCCAGTGCCGCGCTTTCGTGCATTGTTCGGCCGTGCCTTCATGCTCGGCGCCAGCAATCCGAAAGACATTCTGTTCTTCGCCGCTTTCCTGCCGCAGTTCTTGAGTGCAGAGCAACCGTTCCTGCCGCAACTGTTGGTGATGATTGCGACCTGGACCGTGCTCGACCTGCTGTGCAAATTGGCCTACGGCCTCGGCGCCCATGGTGCGGCGCGGTATCTGCGCAGCGGCAAGGGCCAGAGCTGGTTCAACCGGATCAGTGCCGGGTTGTTCAGTGGTGCGGGGGCGGCATCGTTGTTCAGCCGTTAAAAGCTTCGCCGGCAAGCCAGCTCCTACAAGGGCGTCCATAACCTGTAGGAGCTGGCTTGCCAGCGAAGGCGTCAGACCACCCCCCCTTTCTCCAGGGCGAAAAAAAGCCCGCAGTGTGAGCGGGCGAAAGACCAAAGAAGCTATATGCGCAGTCGCTTCCAGGGTGCAGCAGCTGCTTGGGGGATCAGCTGCCGCGATAGGTGGAGTAGCTGTAAGGCGAAATCAACAACGGCACATGGTAGTGATCCTGTTCGGCAGAGATGCCGAAACGCAGCACCACGACATCCAGAAACGCCGGTTCAGGCAGCTTTACACCACGGGCGCGGTAGTAATCGCCGGCATGAAACTGAACCTGATAGACCCCGGTGCGGTAGTCATCGCCTTGCAGCAACGGTGCATCGACACGGCCATCGCTGTTGGTTATCGCGCTGGCGACCAATTCCAGGTGCGATCCTTCAACGCGGTACAACTCGACCTTGATCGAGCTGCCCGGGCAACCGTGTGCTGCGTCCAAAACGTGTGTAGTCAAACGTCCCATTGATTCTGCGCGCCTGCCTGCGTAGAGCAGTCAGACTGCGCGCCTCCCGAAGTCAGTTGAAAAGGAGACCGCACCGATTCGGAGCACGAAAAGCTGCGGCGAGCGACTGATTAAGACACTTTCTAAAAAAATTGTACACAATAAAAACGACATTTTTCGCATTCCCCCCGCCACCTGCACATTTGCTGTCGATTTCCCGCCAAACCGCACAGCCAATGAAACCTCCAACCAATAACTGACCAGTCAGGCAGATTTCTTGCAGGCACACGCCAATAGCAGTAAAAGATGACAGTCGGTGAAAAATGCGAAAAATCAGGCTTACAAAGTGAATATAAAGTTGTATACAATCAGCCCATCGCTGTGACGCAAGCCTGCCATCCAATTTTCAGCTGCGTCACACCAACCGTCATCATCGAACAAGAAGGAAGCCTGCAGTGAGCGCTGACTACCCACGCGACCTGGTCGGTTACGGCAGTAACCCTCCTCACCCACACTGGCCGGGCAATGCCCGCATTGCCCTGTCGTTCGTACTCAATTACGAAGAAGGCGGCGAGCGCAACATCCTGCACGGCGACAAAGAGTCCGAAGCGTTCCTCTCGGAAATGGTTTCTGCCCAGCCGCTGCAAGGCGCGCGCAATATGAGCATGGAATCCCTTTACGAGTATGGCAGCCGTGCCGGCGTCTGGCGGATCCTGAAACTGTTCAAGGAATTCGACATTCCGCTGACCATCTTCGCCGTGGCCATGGCCGCCCAGCGTCACCCGGACGTGATCCGTGCCATGGTCGATGCCGGCCACGAGATCTGCAGCCACGGCTATCGCTGGATCGACTACCAGTACATGGATGAAACCCAGGAACGCGAGCACATGCTCGAAGCGATCCGCATCCTCACCGAAATCACCGGTGAACGCCCACTGGGCTGGTACACCGGCCGCACCGGCCCGAACACCCGTCGCCTGGTGATGGAAGAAGGCGGTTTCCTCTACGACTGCGACACCTATGACGACGACCTGCCCTACTGGGAACCGAACAACCCGACCGGCAAGCCGCACCTGGTGATCCCGTACACCCTAGACACCAACGACATGCGCTTCACCCAGGTCCAGGGTTTCAACAAGGGCGACGATTTCTTCGAGTACCTCAAGGATGCGTTCGACGTGCTCTACGCCGAAGGCGCCGATGCACCGAAGATGCTGTCGATCGGCCTGCACTGCCGCCTGATCGGCCGTCCGGCGCGTCTGGCCTCGCTCAAGCGCTTTATCGAATACGCTAAAAGTCATGAACAGGTGTGGTTCAGCCGTCGCGTCGACATCGCGCGTCACTGGCAGGAAACCCACCCGTACCAAGGGGCCGCGAAATGAGCGCCTTTCAAACATTGAAACCGTCGACATTGAGCCGCGACGCTTTCGTCGCCGCTTTCGCCGACATCTACGAACATTCGCCATGGGTGGCCGAGAAGGCCTTCGACCTGGGCCAGGACGCTTCGATCGACCAGATCGAAACCCTGCACCAGCGCATGAGCGACATCCTGTTGAGTGCTGATCACGAAAGCCAACTGGCCCTGATCAACGCTCACCCGGACCTGGCCGGCAAAGCCGCCGTCCAGGGCCAGCTTACCGCAGCCAGCACTGAAGAACAGTCTGGCGCGGGTATTCACCAATGCACGGCCGAAGAGTTTTCTCGCTTCACCGAGCTGAACGACGCCTACAAAGCCAAGTTCAAGTTTCCCTTCATCATGGCGGTAAAAGGCAGCAACCGGCATCAGATCCTCGCAGCGTTCGAAACGCGCATCCACAACCCGGTCGACACCGAATTCAAATGCGCGCTGGCGGAGATCAACAAGATCGCCCTGTTCCGATTACTGACCCTATAGCAAGCCTGGCCCCGAGATTTCATGAACGCCGAAATCAACCAGGGCCTCGCAAGCATCCCAAGCCACTTATTTAAAGGCAGACAAGAAGAATGAAAGCTTACGCCGTACCTTTCGAGAAGTTCGTCAACCTGGCCGATGCCCGCCTGGGCACCAAAATCATCTCGGTCACCGATGACTGGTTCGCAGACGCCAACCGTCTGTTCCAACCGACCCCGGCCGTATGGAAGGAGGGCGTGTTCGATGACAACGGCAAGTGGATGGACGGCTGGGAATCGCGCCGCAAGCGCTTCGAAGGCTTCGACAGCGCCGTGATCCGCCTGGGCGTACCGGGTTCGATCAAGGGCGTCGACATCGACACTTCATTCTTCACCGGCAACTTCCCGCCGTCGGCGTCCCTGGAAGCCTGCTTCCTGGCCGCAGGCGAGCCGGACGAAAACACCCAGTGGGTTGAAGTACTGTCCGCCGTCGAGCTGCAAGGCAACAGCCACCACTACCACGAAATCAACAACGACCAGGCGTTCAGCCACCTGCGCTTCAACATCTACCCGGATGGCGGCGTGGCCCGTCTGCGCGTGTATGGCGTGCCATTCCGCGACTGGTCGGCTATCGGCGACAACGAACAGGTCGACCTGGCCGCAGCCCTCAACGGTGGCCGCGCCCTCGCCTGTTCCGACGAACACTTCGGTCGCATGAGCAACATCCTCAACCCGGGCCGTGGCATCAACATGGGCGACGGCTGGGAAACCGCGCGTCGTCGTACTCCGGGCAATGACTGGGTCATCGTCGCGCTGGGGCATGCCGGCGAAGTCGAGAAAGTCATCGTCGACACCCTGCACTTCAAGGGCAACTACCCGGACAGCTGCTCGATCCAGGGCGCCTTCGTGAAGGGCGGTACCGACAGCCAGATCGAAACCCAGTCGCTGTTCTGGCGCGAACTGCTGCCAAGCCAGAAGCTGGAAATGCACGCCGAACACACCTTCGCCGAGCAGATCAAGGCGCTGGGCCCGATCACCCACATCCGCCTGAACGTGTTCCCGGATGGTGGTGTGAGCCGCCTGCGCGTTTTGGGCAAGGTCGCGAAGTAATGCTGAGCCTGTAGGAGCGAGCTTGCTCGCGAAAAACTCAAGGACACCGCGTTCATCCTGGATACACGCGTTATCGTTGACGACCATCGCGAGCAAGCTCGCTCCTACAAAGAATCATCCACACCTGAACAAATTAAGAAGAACAGCATGCGCACATTAACGATTGAACCGCTGACCAAAGAAGCCTTCGCCCCTTTCGGTGACGTGATCGAAACCGACGGCAGCGATCACTTCATGATCAACAACGGTTCGACCATGCGCTTCCATAAACTGGCGACGGTCGAAACCGCTACGCCAGAGGACAAGGCGATCATCAGCATCTTCCGCGCCGACGCGCAGGACATGCCGCTGACCGTCAGCATGCTGGAGCGTCATCCGCTGGGCAGCCAGGCTTTCATTCCGCTGCTCGGCAACCCCTTTCTGATCGTGGTCGCGCCACTTGGCGATGAACCTGTATCAGGCTTGGTCCGCGCCTTCGTCACCAACGGCAGGCAGGGCATTAATTACCATCGCGGCGTCTGGCACCACCCGGTGCTGACGATCGAAAAGCGGGATGACTTCCTGGTGGTTGATCGCAGTGGCACAGGCAATAACTGCGATGAGCATTTTTTCAAAGAGGATGAGCGTTTGATCCTCGCCCCCCACCAATAAGAGAAGGTCTGATCACTCGACAACAAGAGTGACAGGCGAGAGGTAAAGACTGTGGAAGCACATCTGTTGGAATGGCTGAACCTGAGCGTGCGCTGGGTTCACATGATTACTGGCGTGGCCTGGATCGGTGCGTCGTTCTACTTCGTCTGGCTGGAAAACAACCTCAATCGGGTCAACCCGAAAAGCGGTCTGGCCGGCGATTTGTGGGCGATCCACGGCGGCGGTATCTACCACCTGGAAAAATACAAACTGGCTCCACCGACCATGCCGGACAACCTGCACTGGTTCAAATGGGAAGCCTACTTCACCTGGATGTCGGGTATCGCGCTGCTGTGCGTGGTGTTCTACTCCAACCCGACGCTCTACCTGCTGGCTCCGGGCAGCACCCTGAGCGGTCCTGAAGGCGTGGCCATCGGTCTCGGCTCGCTGTTCATCGGCTGGTTCGTCTACTCCTTCCTGTGCGACTCGGCCCTGGGCAAACGCCCTGCCCTGCTAGGCTTCATCCTGTTCGTACTGATCATCGGCGCGGCCTACGGCTTCAGCAAAGTGTTCAGCGGTCGGGGTGCGTACCTGCACGTCGGCGCGATCATCGGCACCATCATGGTCGGCAACGTGTTCCGCATCATCATGCCGGCGCAACGTGCACTGGTGGCGGCGATTGCCGAGAACCGCACGCCGGATCCGGCGCTGCCGGCCAAAGGCCTGCTGCGTTCGCGTCACAACAACTACTTCACCTTGCCGGTGCTGTTCATCATGATCAGCAACCACTTCCCGAGCACCTACGGCAGCCAGTACAACTGGTTGATCCTGGCCGGGATCGCGGTACTGGCGGTGTTGGTGCGTCACTACTTCAACACCCGTCATGACAGCCACAAGTTTGCCTGGACTCTTCCAGTCGCAGCCGTCGGCATGATCAGTCTGGCTTACGTCACCGGCCCTGCGCCGTTGAACAGCCCGGAAGTGGCCAAGGCGCCAGCGAAGATCGAATACCAGCCGCTGCCGGAAACGGCGCTGGGTGGTGGTTTGAAACCCGCTGAAGCCAAACCTGCAGAAGCGCCTGCCGCCGCCCCGGCGCAAGCGTCCAACGCCGGCCCTGGCTTTGACAAAGTGCACAGCGTGATTCAGGAACGTTGCGCGGTTTGCCATTCGGCCAAGCCAACCAGCCCGCTGTTCAGTGCGGCCCCTGCCGGTGTGATGTTCGATACCCCCGAGCAGATCCGCCAGAACGCAGCACGGATCCAGGCGCAAGCCGTCACCAGTCAGATCATGCCACTGGGCAACATCACCCAGATGACCCAGCAGGAACGTGACTTGATCGGTGCCTGGATTGTGCAGGGTGCCCCGACCAATTAATCGTTGAAAAGCTTCGCTGGCAAGCCAGCTCCTACGGGTCATGCGAAACCCTGTAGGACTTGGCTTGCCAGCGAATGGCCGCGCCGCGGTCAACCCCGATGCACAAAATCAAAAGAATAAAAAAGATCCGAGGTGTTGCATGTCCGAGCTATCCGCAGCGCGCATCCCCGACGCACCCGCCATTCAGCGTTTGCCCCTTTTGCAACTGATCCTGGTCGGTTTGCAACATGTTCTGCTGATGTACGGTGGCGCCATCGCGGTGCCGCTGATCATCGGACAGGCCGCTGGCCTGAGTCGTGAAGAAATCGCCTTCCTGATTAACGCCGACCTGCTGGTGGCTGGCATCGCCACCATCGTCCAGTCCCTCGGCATCGGCCCCATGGGCATTCGCATGCCGGTAATGATGGGCGCCAGTTTCGCCGCCGTCGGCAGCATGGTCGCCATGGCCGGCATGCCCGGAATCGGCCTGCAAGGGATCTTCGGCGCGACCATCGCTGCCGGGTTCTTCGGCATGCTCATCGCCCCGTTCATGTCCAAAGTCGTACGCTTCTTCCCGCCGCTGGTGACCGGCACGGTCATCACCTCGATCGGTTTGTCGCTGTTCCCCGTGGCCGTGAACTGGGCCGGCGGCGGTGCGAGCGCCGCACAATTCGGTTCGCCGATTTACCTGACCATCGCCGCGCTGGTGCTGGGCACCATCCTGTTGGTCCACCGCTTCATGCGCGGCTTCTGGGTCAATATTTCCGTGTTGATCGGCATGTGCCTGGGCTACGTGCTCTGCGGCCTGCTCGGCATGGTCGACCTCAGTGGCATGGCCAGTGCGCCTTGGCTGCAATTCGTTACGCCGCTGCATTTCGGCATGCCGAAATTCGAACTCGCACCGATCCTGTCGATGTGCCTGGTGGTGGTGATTATTTTCGTCGAATCCACCGGGATGTTCCTCGCCCTCGGCAAGATCACCGGCCAGGAAGTCTGCCCACGGATGCTGCGTCGCGGTTTGCTGTGCGATGCCGGCGCTTCGTTCTTCGCCGGGTTCTTCAACACGTTCACTCACTCTTCCTTCGCCCAGAACATCGGCCTGGTGCAGATGACCGGCGTGCGCTGCCGCTCGGTGACCATCGTTGCCGGTGGGTTGCTGATTGTCCTGAGCCTGCTACCCAAAGCCGCGTTCCTGGTGGCGTCGATTCCACCGGCCGTACTCGGTGGTGCAGCGATTGCGATGTTCGGCATGGTCGCCGCCACCGGGATCAAGATTCTCCAGGAAGCCGACATCGGTGACCGCCGAAATCAGTTGCTGGTGGCGGTGAGCATCGGCATGGGGCTGATCCCGGTGGTGCGTCCGGAGTTTTTCGCCCACCTGCCCGTGTGGATGAGCCCGATCACCCACAGCGGCATCGCCATGGCCACGCTCAGTGCCCTGACCTTGAACCTGCTGTTCAACATCCTCGGCGGCAAAGAACGCGCTGCGATCAACGACTGCCACGCCCATACGCACTGACAGAAAAGGCACAAAACCTTGTAGGAGCCGGCTTGCCGGCGAAGGCGATGTGTCAGACGACATCAATGCTGGATTTTCTGACCTCTTCGCTGGCAAGCCAGCTCCTACAAGGTCAGCAACTGCCTGTGCCTCAAACAATAAAAACAAGAGGGAGCAACAGATGATTCGGACACAAACCAACTTGCTGTTGAGTGGTGGCCTGCTGGCCGCGAGTCAGGCCATGGCTGGCGATCTACTGCTGTGGCAGACCAACAGCCTGAGCTACCTGTATGGCAAGAACTACGCGATCAACCCGGCGATCCAGCAGACGGTGACGTTCGAGCACGCCGACCGCTGGAAGTACGGCGACAACTTCCTGTTCGTCGACAGCACCTGGTACAACGGCGAGAAAGACCGGAACAAAGGGGATCACGCCTATTACGGCGAGTTCAGCCCGCGTCTCTCCTTCGGCAAAATCCTCGACCGCCGTTTCGAATTCGGCCCGATCAAGGACGTGCTGCTCGCCATGACCTACGAGAACGGCGAAGACGACAGCAAGGCTTACCTGATCGGTCCCGGTTTCGACCTCGCGGTACCGGGCTTCAATTTTTTCACCTTGAACTTCTATTACCGCCAGACCGAAGGCTCGCGCCCCGGCGACGATGTCTGGCAAATCACCCCGGCCTGGTCCTACACCCTTCCGTTGGGCAACTCGAACCTGTTGATCGACGGCTACATCGACTGGGTAGTGGATAACGACCAGAACTCACGCGGCACCTATCACGCCAACCTGCACTTCAACCCACAGATCAAATACGACTTGGGCAAAGCCCTGGGCTGGCGCGAGAAACAGGTCTATGTCGGCACCGAATACAGCTACTGGAAAGACAAATACGGCGTCCAGGACAGCTCCCGTTTCAATACCAATGAAAACACCGCCAGCCTGCTGGTGAAGGTGCATTTCTAATGCTGCCCCGCAGCCGCGCCCCATACCTGTCGTCGGTGCGCCGTTGCGGAGCACTTGAGACCTGTCCGAGGAGTCAGTATTCTCCGCGGCCGCCCGAATCCGGTTTAAAAAAAAGCCCGGATGTAAAACCTGACCAGCAGGCCAACTTATCCCGGCGCTGGCAGGAACCAAGGCACTCCAAAACCCCTCTCAATCGACCGCTCTTGAGCCGTCGAGCGGGAGTTTTTTTGCTTTTTGAAAGCCTTGGCCCAGCTCTTGCTCACAGCGCTAAAGCTGACCGAATGGATAATTTTTTACAGCTACAGAAACAGGCGCCACACCAGAGCGCCGACCTTAAAAAAATAACGTGGAACCACCTACTTTTTGGGAGCAACCGAATGAAACGTACGTGCACTAGCCTGATGCTGGCAGGATCGATGCTGGCCGGGGGCCAGGCCATGGCCGGCGACTTGCTGCAGTGGCAGAACAACAGCCTGTCCTACCTCTACGGTAAAGACTTCAAGGTCAACCCGCACATTCAGCAGACCGTGACCTTTGAACACGCCGACGGCTGGAAGTACGGCGACAACTTCTTCTTCATCGACAAAATCTTCTACAACGGCAAGGAAGACGCCTTCGCGGGCAAGAACACCCACTACGGTGAGTTCAGCCCGCGCCTGTCGTTCAATAAGATCTTCGACCAGAAGTTCGAGCTCGGCCCGATCAAGGACGTCCTGCTGGCCATGACCTATGAGTTCGGCGAGGACGACACCGAGTCCTACCTGATCGGTCCGGGCTTCGACCTGGCCATCCCGGGCTTCGACTATTTCCAGTTGAACTTCTACAACCGTCACACCGAAGGCGACCGCCCGGGTGACAATGTCTGGCAGATCACCCCGGTCTGGTCCTACACCATCCCGGTGGGCGATTCGAACATCCTGATCGACGGTTTCATGGACTGGGTGGTCGACAACGACGTGAACAAAAATGGCGAATACCACGCCAACCTGCACTTCAATCCACAGGTTAAATACGACTTGGGCAAGGCGCTGAATTTCGGGGCCAAGCAGTTGTATGTCGGTGTTGAGTACGACTACTGGTCGAACAAATACGGGATCGACGATTCCAAGGCGTTCAACACCAATCAGAACACGACGAGCTTCCTGGTGAAGTTCCACTTCTGATCCTGCTGTAACCGGCGTCTGCAAGGACGCCTTCGCGGGCAAGCCCGCTCCCACAGGAATTTGCGTCGTACGCCGAATTCGAATTCGGCGCAAATCTTTGTGGGAGCGGGCTCGCCCGCGAATTGATTCACCATCGATCTCAAGCCGAAACCACCGCCTCGGTAATCCCCAGAAACCGACACAACTCCCCGCGTTTGGCCAACGCATCGCGCCGCCCCAGTTCGATCAACTCGCTGCAATACCCCGCCTCGAACAGCAGGTAACTCAAAACCCCCGCCCCGCTGGTCTTGGTCGCACCCGGCCCGCGCAAGAACAGGCGCAGCGCCGGTGGCAGTTCCTGGCGATGGCGTGCGGCGATCTCGTCGATCGGCTGACTCGGCGAAATCACCAGCACGTCCACCGGCGCCACTCCCAAGGCGCGGGTTGGCGTACCGTCGGGCATCAGGTGACTGAACTGATTCAGACGCTGCAACAGCTCGATATCACTTTCCAGGCTGTCAATGAACGTACTGTTGAGCATGTGCCCGCCGATCTGCGCCAGTGTCGGCTGCTGACCGGTGTAGCTGCGCTGCAAGGGTTGTTGCGGGTCGAACCCGCGGGGGTTGCCGCTGACGCCCACCACCAGCACCCGACTGGCGCCCAGATGCAGCGCCGGACTGATCGGCGCCGACTGACGCACCGCGCCATCACCGAAATACTCTTCGCCGATTTTCACCGGGGCGAACAGCAGCGGAATGGCCGAACTGGCGAGCAGATGTTCAACGGAAAGTTGGGTTGGAACGCCGATGCGTCGATGGCGCAACCAGGCATCGATCTTGCCGCCACCCTGATAGAAAGTGACTGCCTGGCCGGACTCATAGCCGAACGCGGTAACCGCCACCGCATGCAATTGCTTCTGTGCGATCGCTTCGGCGATGCCGCCCATACGCAGCTTGTCGTGGAGCAAATGCCGCAGCGGAGAACTGTTGAGCAACGCCACCGGCATGTGTGTACCGATACCGAGCAAACTGTGGCTGACAAAGCGGCTGGCCTGACGGATCACCCCAGGCCAGTCGCTACGTAACACCAGATGACTGCGAAAGCCCTGCCAGAAAGCTGTCAGGTGTTCGATGGCGCTACGAAAGTCCATTGCACCGCTGGCGAGGCTGACGGCGTTGATCGCGCCCGCCGAAGTGCCGACGATGACCGGAAACGGATTGCTCGCCCCCGGCGGCAGCAATTCGGCAATCGCCGCCAGTACCCCGACCTGATAAGCCGCCCGAGCCCCGCCGCCGGAAAGAATCAACCCTGTAACCGGTTCGCCTGGACTCATGCATAACTCTCCATGGTGCTTGATGGGATTTCGTTGTTTCGACCTGTTCCCTTGCTCGCGATGGTCGTGAAAACGCCGCGGGGTGTCAGGTGCCCCGCGTTATCGTTGACCACCATCGCGAGCAAGCTCGCTCCTACAGGGGATCGGGGTTCAACCGCGTTTGGCGTACAGCTTGGGCTCGCCCGGCGGACGGCTCTTGAAGCGGCGATGGGCCCACAGGTATTGCTCGGGATGTTCGCGCAGAACGGCTTCGATCCATTGGTTGATGCGAATGCAGTCGTCTTCTTCGGTTTCGCCGGGGAAGCCTTCGAGCGGCGCATGAATCACCAGGCGATAACCGCTGCCGTCCGCCAGGCGCTCCTGGGTGAACGGCACCACCAGCGCCTTGCCCAGCCGCGCAAACTTGCTCGTGGCGGTGACAGTCGCAGCCTGAATGCCGAACAGCGGCACAAAAATACTTTGTTTGGCGCCGTAGTCCTGATCCGGTGCGTACCAGATCGCCCGGCCCGAGCGCAGCAATTTGAGCATGCCACGCACGTCTTCGCGTTCCACCGCCAGCGAGTCGAGATTGTGGCGCTCGCGGCCCTGGCGCTGGATGTAGTCGAACAGCGGATTTTTGTGCTCGCGGTACATGCCGTCGATGGTGTGCTGCTGACCGAGCAATGCTGCACCGATTTCCAGCGTCGTGAAGTGCAACGCCATCAGAATCACACCCTTGCCCTCGCGCTGGGCCTTTTGCAAATGCTCCAGCCCTTCGACATGAGCCAGCTTCGCCAGGCGCTTGCGCGACCACCACCAGCTCATCGCCATCTCAAAAAAAGCGATGCCAGTGGAGGCAAAGTTTTCCTTGAGCAGGCACTTGCGCTCGGCTGCGGTTTTTTCAGGAAAACACAATTCCAGGTTGCGTTTGGCAATGCGCCGTCTGTCGCCGGCCACGCGATACATCAATGCACCCAGTACACGACCGACCCACAGCAGTGCCGGATACGGCAACTGGACGATCAGCCACAACAGCCCCAGGCCACACCACAGCGGCCAGAAACGTGGAGATAGAAATGCTTTTCGAAAACGCGGGCGGTCCATTAATGCTTCCGGAATGACAATGGCCGCGCATTCTACATCGTTCGACCCGGCTTGCGGCCTGCGGGCGTTCTCGTTATAAGTCTCGGCACTTTTAGTGACAAGTCGTTGTATGCCGACCATGAGCCAAACCGAACCGCTAGACCAAGATCCCGTGTTCCAGTTGAAGGGCAGCATGCTGGCCATTACGGTGCTGGAACTGGCCCGTAACGACCTCGAAAGCCTTGATCGGCAACTGGCCGCCAAGGTCGCCCAGGCGCCCAACTTCTTCAGCAACGCGCCGCTGGTACTGGCCCTGGACAAACTCCCGGCCAACGAAGGCGCGGTCGATCTGCCAGGGCTGATGCGCGTCTGCCGCCAGCATGGCCTGCGCACCCTGGCGATCCGCGCCAGCCGTATCGAAGACATTGCCGCCGCCATCGCAGTCGACTTGCCGGTGCTGCCACCGTCCGGCGCCCGGGAACGTCCGCTGGACCTGACCGAAGGCGAACCGAAGAAAAAACCGGAAAAACCGCCCGAGCCGACCATCAAGCCGACAAAAATCATCACCTCGCCAGTACGTGGTGGCCAGCAGATTTATGCCCAGGGCAGCGATCTGGTGGTGATTTCCTCGGTCAGCCCGGGGGCGGAACTTCTCGCCGATGGCAACATCCATGTATACGGCCCGATGCGTGGTCGTGTGTTGGCCGGCGTCAAGGGCGACACCAAGGCGCGGATTTTCTGTCAGCAAATGAGTGCTGAACTGATCTCCATCGCCGGGCATTACAAGGTTTCCGAAGATCTGCGCCGCGATCCTTTGTGGGGTTCGGGTGTGCAGGTCAGCCTGTCCGGCGACGTGTTGAACATCATTCGGCTTTAACGGATACTGCCGCATTTTCCAAGCATCTCTAAAACGTAGCGAAAACGGCTCAAACGAAGTAGGAAAAAGGCCGAAAGCAGTGTTTACCGGGGGTAAACGCCGCTCTAAACCGAATTCCAGCCAAGGCTGTCCGACTGCAGTAGTTTTTCAAGAGATGTTTTTCAGGGGCTAACAAGTCCTTTTTCCTTAGGGGTGAAACACCTTGGCCAAGATTCTCGTGGTTACATCCGGCAAGGGTGGTGTGGGTAAGACCACCACCAGCGCCGCTATCGGTACCGGCCTCGCTCTGCGCGGTCACAAAACAGTTATCGTCGACTTCGACGTGGGCTTGCGTAACCTTGACCTGATCATGGGTTGCGAACGCCGCGTGGTGTATGACTTCGTCAACGTGGTCAACGGCGAAGCCAACCTGCAACAGGCCCTGATCAAAGACAAGCGCCTGGAAAACCTCTACGTGCTGGCCGCCAGCCAGACCCGCGACAAAGACGCGCTGACCGTCGAAGGCGTGGAAAAAGTCCTGATGCAACTCAAGGAAGACTTTGAGTTCGTGGTCTGCGACTCCCCGGCAGGTATCGAGAAAGGCGCCCACCTGGCCATGTACTTCGCTGACGAAGCGATTGTCGTGACCAACCCGGAAGTCTCCTCGGTGCGTGACTCCGACCGCATGCTCGGCCTGCTGGCCAGCAAGTCCCGTCGTGCCGAACGCGGCGAAGACCCGATCAAGGAACACCTGCTGATTACCCGTTATCACCCGGAACGTGTGAGCAAAGGCGAAATGCTCGGCGTAGAAGACGTCAAGGAAATCCTTTCGGTGACCCTGCTCGGCGTGATCCCTGAATCCCAGGCGGTGCTCAAGGCATCCAACCAGGGTGTTCCGGTGATTCTCGACGACCAGAGCGATGCCGGCCAGGCCTACAGCGATACCGTTGACCGCCTGCTGGGCAAGACCGTGGATCATCGTTTCCTCGATGTACAGAAGAAGGGATTCTTCGAGCGCCTGTTTGGAGGCAACTAAGCAATGAACCTTTTTGACTTCTTTCGTGCCAACAAAAAGCAAAGCACCGCGTCGGTAGCGAAAGAGCGTCTACAGATCATCGTGGCGCACGAACGCGGCCAACGCAGTACCCCGGACTACCTGCCGGCCTTGCAGAAGGAACTGGTCGAGGTGATCCGCAAGTACGTCAATATCGGGTCCGATGACGTGCATGTCGCACTGGAAAGCCAGGGCAGCTGCTCGATTCTGGAACTCAATATCACCCTGCCTGATCGCTGAGTCGATCCGTCAGGAGCCACGGCGGCTCGATCACTTGCCACCCTGTCTGTAGGAGCTGGCTTGCCAGCGATGGCATCAACGCGTTGTAGCAGATACAACGCGCTGCCTGCATCGCCAGCAAGCCGGCTCCTACAAAAAGGGACGCGCAGGTGATCGAGCCGCCGTTGGCGTTTGTTACGAGGCTGTTTTAATGCCGTTGTCCAACATCCACATCATCCATCAGGACGCCGCCGTATTGGTGGTGAACAAACCGACCCTGTTGCTCTCAGTCCCTGGCCGGGCCGACGACAACAAGGACTGCCTGATTACCCGCCTGCAAGAAAACGGCTACCCGGAAGCGCGAATCGTCCATCGGCTGGACTGGGAAACTTCCGGCATCATCCTGCTGGCCCGCGACCCGGACACCCATCGCGAGCTGTCTCGGCAATTTCACGACCGCGAAACCGAAAAGGCCTACACCGCCCTGTGCTGGGGTCAGCCGGAACTGGACAGCGGCAGCATCGACCTGCCCTTGCGCTACGACCCGCCGACCAAGCCACGCCACGTGGTCGACCATGAATTCGGCAAACATGCGCTGACCTTCTGGCGCGTGCTCGAACGTTGCGGCGACTGGTGCCGCGTCGAACTGACACCGATCACCGGCCGTTCCCATCAATTGCGTGTGCACATGCTCTCGATCGGTCATCCATTGTTGGGCGACGGGCTCTACGCCCATGAACAAGCGCTGGCAGCCTGGCCCCGCCTGTGCCTGCACGCCAGCATGCTCACCTTCACCCACCCGCAAAGTGGTGAGCGCCTGCGATTCGAGTGTCCGGCACCGTTTTAAAAAATGTGGGAGCGGGCTTGCTCGCGAAAGCGGTGTAACCGTCACTATTGATGTTGACTGACTCCAAGCCTTCGCGAGCAAGCCCGCTCCCACAGGGTTCTTTGGCAGGCTCAATATCCGAGCCTGCCCCAACATCAGCCCACCGCCATTTCCGCAACCAATACGTTAAACTGGCGCCACTGCTGTCTGGAGCTACTTTATGCGCGAAGAGTTGAATCAAGGCCTGATCGATTTCCTCAAGGCCTCCCCTACCCCGTTCCATGCCACCGCCAGCCTTGTTCAGCGCCTGGAAGCGGCGGGCTATCAACGCCTCGACGAGCGCGAGCCGTGGAATACCGAAGCCAACGGTCGCTACTACGTCACCCGCAACGACTCTTCGATTGTCGCGATCAAGATGGGCCGCCATTCGCCATTGCACGGCGGCATTCGCCTGGTCGGCGCCCATACCGACAGCCCGTGCCTGCGCGTCAAGCCGCAACCGGAACTGCAACGCCAGGGTTTCTGGCAGTTGGGTGTCGAAGTCTATGGCGGCGCGCTGCTGGCGCCATGGTTCGACCGTGACCTGTCCCTGGCCGGCCGCGTAACCTTCCGTCGTGATGGCAAGGTCGAAAGCCAGTTGATTGATTTCAAGGCTCCGGTCGCAATCATTCCGAACCTGGCAATCCACCTCAACCGTGAAGCCAACATGGGTTGGGCAATCAACGCCCAGACCGAACTGCCGCCGATCCTCGCGCAATTTGCCGGTGACGAGCGTGTGGACTTCCGCGCGGTGCTCACCGATCAACTCGCCCGCGAACACGGCCTGAACGCTGATGTGGTGCTCGATTACGAGTTGAGTTTCTACGACACCCAAAGCGCTGCGGTCATTGGCCTGCATGGCGATTTCATCGCCGGTGCGCGCCTGGACAACCTGCTGTCATGCTACGCCGGCCTGCAAGCGCTGCTGACGACCGACACCGACGAAACCTGCGTGTTGGTGTGCAATGACCACGAAGAAGTCGGTTCCTGCTCGGCCTGCGGTGCCGACGGCCCGATGCTTGAGCAAACCTTGCGTCGCCTGCTGCCTGAAGGTGATGAATTCGTACGCACCATTCAGAAATCCCTGCTGGTTTCGGCTGACAACGCCCACGGCGTTCATCCGAATTACGCCGACAAACACGATGCCAACCACGGCCCGAAACTCAACGCCGGCCCGGTGATCAAGGTCAACAGCAACCAGCGCTACGCCACCAACAGCGAAACCGCCGGGTTCTTCCGCCATCTGTGCATGGCTGAAGAGGTGCCGGTGCAAAGTTTCGTGGTGCGCAGCGACATGGGCTGCGGCTCGACCATCGGCCCGATCACCGCCAGCCACCTGGGTGTACGCACCGTGGACATCGGCCTGCCGACGTTCGCCATGCACTCGATCCGTGAGTTGTGCGGCAGCCATGACCTGGCGCATTTGGTCAAGGTGCTGAGCGCGTTCTACGCCTGCCGCGAGTTGCCGTAAACCCTGTAGGAGCGAGCTTGCTCGCGATGGACGTGAACGATGACGGGGGTTGCCTGGATAATCGCGGCGCCCTGACGTTCATCGCGAGCAAGCTCGCTCCTACACACATCACACGCCGGCCGCGTCAAAAGCCGCCTAGACTTCAAGTATCCCTTCGACAAGGCTGTCTCCATGATTTCGATGTCTACCTTTCACGCCATGCTGATCCCGATTCTTGCCGGGATGATCCTGCTGGCCCTGGGCTTCAACTTTCGCGACAAAAATGCCGGTGTATTCACCATGTGGATCGGCATGCTGACCATCCTCGCGACCGTGGTGATCAAGATCCTCGCCAAACTCAACGAATAATTCATCGCCCTTGGCTCGCATTGATTTTGACGGGCTCGTACACTCGGTCGATCCGTTCCTTGCGAGGTTGACCGCCTAGTGTTCGCTCGTCTTTTTGCCCTCCCGTGTTTTTTCCTTGTCTGCCTGATGACGCTGCTGCCAGTGGTGCCTGCCCAGGCGGCCGGCCTGCCAGGCCTGCTTGGCGGCCAGGTCAAGGCGCAGCCCGAAGCACAGGAACCGCTGGGGCAATCCCTGGACGAAGTGATCAAGTCACTGGAGAACGATCAGCAACGCAGCAAACTGCTGGCCGACCTGAAAAAGCTCCGTGACGCCACCCAAAAGGCCCAGCCGATTACCGAAGAAGGCGTGCTGGGCTTGATTGGCGGAACCCTGGCCACGATCGAGAAGAAATTTTCCGGCGACGACAGTCCGCTCACTCGCTGGTCCAGCGAGTTCGATCAGGCCCGGGAAGAGTTGATAGCGCTGGCGCTGCCGGCCAATGAATGGCTACCCATGCTCTTTGCCTTCGCCATGATCCTGATGGTCTGGAGCCTGCTGGCCGCCGCTCTGATCTGGATCAGCCACCGCGTGCGAATGCGTTTCGGCCTGACCGAAGAATTGCCGCAGCACCCCAGGGCCCTGGACATGTTGCGCTTCGCCTTGCGCAAACTCGGACCATGGCTGATCGCCCTGGTGATCACGGTCTACATGAGCTATGCCCTGCCCTCGTCCCTGGGCAAAAGCCTGGCCATGGTGCTGGCCTATGCACTGGTGGTCGGCACCTGCTTCTCGGCCATCTGCGTGATTGCCTTTTCCTTGCTCGACGGCCCACACCGCCACCGCGCCTTGTACATCCTGCGGCACCAGGCGTTTCGGCCGCTGTGGCTGATCGGCAGCTTTGCCGCGTTCGGTGAAGCGCTGAGCGATCCGCAACTGGTCAACAGCCTCGGCAGCCATCTGGCCCATACCGCCGCCACGTCCGCCAACGTCCTGGCAGCATTGTCCACGGCCCGGTTCATCATGCGTTTCCGCCGTCCGATCGCCCACCTGATCCGCAACCAACCGTTGTCCCGGCGCCTGACCCGTCGCGCCCTGAATGACACCCTGTCGATTCTCGGCACCTTCTGGTACGTACCGGCGCTGGTGCTGGTGGCCATTTCGCTGTTTGCCACCTTCATTTCAGCCGGCGACACCAGCACCGCGTTGCGTCAGTCGCTGATCTGCACCGTTTTGCTGGTGTTGTGTATGGTCATCAACGGCCTGGTGCGCCGCCACGCCCTTAAACCGCAGCGCGGCATCAGGCGTTATGCCTTGTATTCGGAACGCTTGAAAAACTTCTTCTACACCATTGCCCATCTGCTGGTGTGGCTGGCCTTTATCGAGCTCGGTCTGCGGGTCTGGGGCATGTCGTTGATCCGTTTTACTGAAGGCGACGGCCATGAAGTCAGCGTCAAACTGTTCAGCCTCGCCGGTACGCTGCTGTTCGCCTGGCTGATCTGGATTCTCAGCGACACCGCCGTGCACCACGCCCTCACCCGCTCGCGCAAAGGCCTGGCCAATGCTCGCGCGCAGACGATGATGCCGCTGATCCGCAACGTGTTGTTCGTGGCGATTTTCATCGTTGCGTTGATTGTCGCGCTGGCGAACATGGGCATGAACGTCACACCGCTGCTGGCCGGTGCCGGTGTGATCGGCCTGGCCATTGGTTTTGGCGCACAATCACTGGTGGCCGACCTGATTACCGGGTTGTTCATCATCATCGAAGACTCACTGGCCATCGACGACTACGTGGATGTCGGCGGCCACCTCGGCACAGTCGAAGGCCTGACCATCCGCACTGTGCGCCTGCGAGACATCGACGGCATCGTCCACACCATTCCGTTCAGCGAAATCAAAAGCATCAAGAACTACTCCCGGGAGTTCGGCTACGCGATATTCCGGGTAGCCGTGCCCGCCAGCATGGACATCGACAACGCAATCAAACTGATGCGCGAAGTCGCCCAGAAAATGCGCACCGATCCGCTGCAACGGCGCAATATCTGGTCGCCGCTGGAGTTTCAAGGGGTGGAAAGTTTCGAGTCGGGCAACGCGATTCTGCGTGCCCGCTTCAAGACTGCGCCGATCAAACAGTGGGAGGTTTCGCGGGCGTTCAACCTGTCACTCAAGCGGCATATGGATGAAGCGGGACTGGATCTGGCGACACCGCGGATGAGTATTCAAGTGATTACCGCAGGTGGTGGCCAACAGAGTGAATAGCCCGTGTAGGAGCGAGCTTGCTCGCGATGAACTCAAGAACACCGCGTTTAGCCAGTAAACACGCGTAATCGTTAACGACCATCGCGAGCAAGCTCGCTCCTACAGGAAGGTCGGACGCTAGACAACATCCACCCCGACATGAATCGCATCATGCCGCCAGAACTCCAGGTCGCAGTCGATCAACCGCTCATGCTGGTCATAGTTGACCCGGGCAATCTGCAAGCCCGGGCTACCCACCGACACCTTCAACGCCGCTGCCGCATCCACTGATAACGCCGTGGGCACAATCTCGAAGCGCACCCGCCCGTAGTGCAAGTCGTAATGCCGCGCATACAACTCGGTGATCGACTGATTCAAATCGAAATCGAGGATCCCCGGAAAGTACTGTGGGTTCAGGTAGTGCTCCACATACAGCACCAGTCGCCCGTCGATGCGTCGTGTGCGGCAGATCTGAATCACGCTCGACAGCGCCGGCAATTGCAGCCAGGCACAAACCGCCGCCGATGCCGGTTGCAATCGCGCCGAAATCACCTCGGTGGACGGAACCCTCCCCTGGGCGCTGACCATTGCGTGAAAGTGGCTGCGCTGCATGAGGTTGTACGCCAGGCGTGGCGGCGAGACGAACCAGCCACGACGCTCCTCTCGATAAATCTGCCCTTGTGACTCCAACTGCAACAACGCTTCACGCAAAGTGATCCGCGTAGTGCCGAACAATTCACTGAGCTTGCGTTCGGCCGGCAATTTGCTGCCAGGCGTCAACAGACCGTGGTCGATCTGTTCCTGCAGCACCTGGCCAATGGCTGTCACCGCTTTTGTTGCCTCGTCACGCATCAATGTTACCTATCTGGACTAGACCAGCACCAATTCGGGGCAGAACCGCAGCGCAAACCGGCTCATTCAATAGCCTGCAAGCGTAGGCAGCATAGATGACCGAGATGTGACATAGCTGCCCAACGGTCGCCACTCGCTGACTTCCTCTTCTTTCAACGACCTGCAATTCATCGGCCAAGTCCCTTGCCTGCCGGGGCCGTGACCATGGTCTACGCTTAGCAGGCCACCCGCGATAGCGCTCAACAAAAAGTCATCCCGGGCGACGAGCGACATCAAAGTGTCATCCAGCCCCCTTAAATTGGCTCAGGTATTGCTGACCTAGACCAACACAAACCGCAATCGCAGCGTTGAACACGACCCAAGGAGCTTCGGAATGAAAAAGCTTTTCCTGGCATCACTGTTAGGCTCGACCATCGCAATGTGCACTGCCGCCATGGCGGCCGATGATCTGAAAACCCTGGAAGCCGCTGCAAAAGCGGAAGGCGCCGTCAACAGCGTCGGCATGCCCGATGACTGGGCCAACTGGGCAGGCACCTGGAAAGACCTGAGCGATAAATACGGCCTCAAGCACATCGACACCGACATGAGCTCGGCCCAGGAGATCGCCAAGTTCGCGGCGGAAAAAGACAACGCCAGCGCGGACATCGGCGACGTCGGTGCAGCTTTCGGCCCTATCGCGGTCAAGCAGGGCGTGGTCCAGCCTTACAAGCCCTCCACCTGGGAACAGGTTCCAGCCTGGGCCAAGGACAAGGATGGCAACTGGGCATTGGCCTACACCGGCACCATCGCTTTCATCGTCAACAAGAAGTTGCTGCACGGTTCCGAGGCGCCAACCAAGTGGGCTGACCTCAAGGGCGGCAAATACAAAGTTTCCATCGGCGACGTGAGCACCGCAGCCCAGGCGGCCAACGGCGTACTGGCCGCGGCCCTGGCCAACGGCGGCGACGAGAAAAACCTCGACCCTGCCCTGAAACTGTTCGCCGACATCGCCAAGCAGGGGCGCCTGTCGATGGCCAACCCGACGATTGCCACCATGGAAAAAGGTGAAATCGAAGTCGGTGTGGTCTGGGACTTCAACGGTTTGAGCTACAAGGCCAAGATGGCCAACCCGGATGACTACGTGGTGCTGATTCCGTCCGACGGCTCGGTGATTTCCGGCTACACCACCATCATCAACAAGTACGCGAAAAACCCGAACGCCGCCAAGCTGGCCCGCGAGTACATCTTCAGCGACGCCGGCCAGATCAACCTGGCCAAGGGCAACGCCCGTCCGATCCGTGCCGAGCACATCACACTGCCGGCCGACGTGAAGTCCAAGTTGCTGCCTAACGAGCAGTACAAAAAGGTCACGCCGATCAAAGACGCGGATGCATGGGAAAAGACCTCCAAGGCCCTTCCTCAGAAGTGGCAGGAAGAAGTCATTATCAATATGCAATAACCGGGTAGATCCCCATTTCGGGATCTGATGGCGATCCAAATGTGGGAGCGGGCTTGCTCGCGAAAGCGGTGTGTCATTCAACGATGTATTGACTGACTCGACGCCTTCGCGAGCAAGCCCGCTCCCACAGTGGATCGAGTGAGCTTCGAATATCTGTTACACGGAGTTTTTGCCCCTATGAAGCACAACGTCATCCTTGTCGTGCTCGACGGCCTCAACTACGAGGTCGCCCGTCACGCCATGGGGCACCTGCAGGCATACGTCGGTGCCGGACGCGCCGCACTCTATAAACTGGAGTGCGAGTTGCCGGCCCTGTCCCGACCGCTTTACGAATGCATCCTGACCGGCGTTGCGCCGATCGACAGCGGTATCGTCCACAACAACGTTTCACGCCTGTCCAACCAGCGCAGCATTTATCACTACGCCACCGCTGCCGGCCTGACGACCGCAGCGGCGGCCTATCACTGGGTCAGCGAACTGTACAACCGTTCGCCCTTCGTGGCGGCCCGGGATCGCCACACCGACAGCCCGGAACTGCCGATCCAGCACGGCCATTTCTACTGGAACGATCACTACCCGGATTCGCACCTGTTCGCCGACGCCGAAAACCTGCGCCTGCGCCACGCACCGAACTTTTTGCTGATCCACCCGATGAACATCGACGACGCCGGGCACAAGCACGGCCTCGACACCCCGCAGTACCGTAACAGCGCCCGCTCGGCCGACATCGTTCTGGCCGACTACCTGCAAGGCTGGCTCGATGCCGGTTATCAGGTGCTGGTCACCGCCGACCACGGCATGAACAACGACCGCTCCCACAACGGCCTGCTGCCGGAAGAACGTGAAGTACCGCTGTTCGTTCTCGGTGACGCGTTCAGCTTCGATGCCGGTGCCGCGCCGAAACAGACCGAGATCTGCGGTACCGTCTGCGAGTTGCTGGGCGTGCCCCACGACAAACCGGTCTGCCGGGAGTTGCTCAAGTGAGTGCCATGACCCGCAGTAAATGGCTCGCTGCCCTGTGCCTGCTCCCGTTCGCGCTGTTCTTCATCGTGTTCGAAATCGCCCCGCTGACCTGGGTGATGATCAACAGCCTGCAATCGGAAGAGTTCGGCTGGGGCCTGGCCAACTTCAGCAAAATCTTCAGCTCGAAGTTTTACCTGCAGGCGATCCAGTACAGCCTTGAGATCAGCTTCTGGTCCAGCGTGTTCGGGATCATCATCGCCATACTTGGCGCCTACTCCCTGCGCCAGGTCGATTCGAAACTGCGCAACTTCGTCAACGCCTTCGCCAACATGACCAGCAACTTCGCCGGTGTGCCCCTGGCCTTTGCGTTCATCATCCTGCTCGGCTTCAACGGCAGTTTCACCATCATGCTCAAGCAGGCCGGAATCATTCAGGATTTCAACCTGTACTCGAAAACCGGGCTGATCATTCTCTACACCTACTTCCAGATTCCCCTCGGCGTGTTGCTGCTGTACCCGGCCTTCGACGCCCTGCGTGAAGACTGGCGCGAGTCTGCCGAGTTGCTCGGCGCCAATGGCTGGCAGTTCTGGCGGTACATCGGTCTGCCGGTGCTGACACCGGCGTTGCTCGGCACGTTCGTGATCCTGCTGGCCAACGCCCTCGGCGCTTATGCCACGGTATATGCGCTGACCACCGGCAACTTCAACGTGCTGCCGATCCGCATCGCGGCGATGGTGTCCGGTGACATTTCCCTGGACCCGAACCTGGCCAGTGCCCTGGCCGTGGTGCTGGTGGCTTTGATGACCCTGGTGACCATCGTGCATCAGCTGCTGTTGAAGAGGAGCTACCATGTCTCGCGCTGAACTGGGGCCCGTTGGTGTCTACCACCGTGTCGTGGTGTATTTGCTGTTTGCCATTCTGCTATTGCCGCTGGCCGGCACGCTGGTCTATTCGATTGCCAGCAGTTGGTCGGCGACCATTCTGCCCAGTGGCTTCACCCTCAAATGGTACATCCAGCTGTGGAGCGATCCACGCTTCCTGCAAGCGTTCGGGCAATCGCTGCTGGTGTGCGTTGGTTCGTTGATTCTTTCCGTGGTGCTGATTCTGCCGCTGCTGTTCGTGGTGCATTACCACTTCCCGAAACTCGATGCATTGATGAACATCCTGATCCTGCTGCCCTTCGCCGTGCCGCCGGTGGTGTCGTCCGTGGGGCTGTTGCAGCTCTATGGTTCCGGGCCGTTCGCCATGGTCGGGACACCGTGGATCCTGATCGGTTGCTACTTCACCGTGGCGCTGCCGTTCATGTACCGGGCGATCACCAACAACCTGCAAGCGATCAACCTGCGCGACCTGATGGACGCCGCCCAGTTGCTCGGCGCCAGCACCTTTCAAGCAGCGTTCCTGGTGGTGCTGCCGAACTTGCGCAAGGGCCTGATGGTGGCACTGCTGCTGTCGTTCTCGTTCCTGTTCGGTGAGTTCGTGTTCGCCAACATCCTCGTCGGCACCCGCTACGAAACCTTGCAGGTCTACCTCAACAACATGCGCAACAGCAGCGGTCATTTCACCAGTGCGCTGGTGATTTCCTACTTCTTCTTTGTGCTGGTCCTGACCTGGGCTGCCAATATCTTGAACAAGGACAAAAGCCAATGAGCTTCGTCAGCGTCCAACATCTGAAAAAAGACTACGCAGGCACCACGGTGTTCAGTGACATCAACTGCGAGATCCAGAAAGGTGAATTCGTCACCCTGCTCGGGCCGTCCGGTTGCGGCAAATCCACGCTGCTGCGCTGCATTGCCGGTCTGACCTCGGTGGACGGCGGCAAGATCTTGCTCGACGGCCAGGACATCGTGCCCCTGAGCCCGCAGAAACGCGGGATCGGCATGGTGTTCCAGAGCTATGCGTTGTTCCCCAACATGAGTGTGGAGCAGAACGTCGCCTTCGGCTTGCGCATGCAAAAGGTCAATGCCGACGACAGCCAGAAGCGCGTCGCCGAAGTGCTGAAACTGGTGGAGCTCCACGATTTCGCCGCACGCTATCCGCATCAGCTGTCCGGCGGTCAATGCCAGCGCGTGGCCCTCGCCCGCTCACTGGTGACCCGACCACGCCTGTTGCTGCTGGACGAACCGTTGTCGGCCCTGGACGCGCGGATTCGCAAGCACCTGCGCGAACAGATCCGTCAGATCCAGCGCGAACTGGGCCTGACCACGATTTTCGTCACCCACGATCAGGAAGAAGCCCTGACCATGTCTGACCGGATTTTCCTGATGAATCAGGGAAAGATCGTACAAAGTGGCGACGCCGAAACCCTCTACACTGCGCCAGTGGACGTGTTCGCCGCCGGCTTCATCGGCAACTACAACCTGCTGGACGCCGACAGCGCTTCGAAGCTGTTGCAGCGACCGATCAGCAAGCGCATCGCCATTCGCCCGGAAGCCATTGAACTGAGCCTCGACGGCGAACTGGACGCGCAGATACGCAGCCACAGTCTGCTGGGCAACGTGATTCGCTACCGGGTCGAAGCCCGGGGCGTGGAATTGGTGGTGGATGTGCTGAACCGCTCGGCGGCCGACCTACATCCCGATGGTCAGCGCCTGGCACTTTCCATCGATCCGACGGCCCTGTGTGAGGTAGCCTGATGCCTTTGCTTATGCTGAAGAGAGAACTGCACTGATGGCCCTGGCAATTTTTGATCTGGACGAAACCCTGATCCACGGCGACTGCGCCACCCTCTGGAGTGAGCAAATGGGCCGCCTGGGCTGGGTCGATCCCGAGTCGTTCATGCGGCAGAACAACGAACTGATGGACGCCTACAGCCACGGCAAACTGCGCATGGAGGACTACATGACCTTCAGCCTGGAGCCGATGATCGGCCGCACGCCACAAGAGGTCGAGCATCTGGTTGGCCCGTGGGTGGAAGACTACATCGAGCCGATCATTTTCAGTGACGCCACCAAAACCATCGCGGCGCATCGCAAGGCCGGCGACCGGATCCTGGTGATCTCGGCTTCGGGTACGCACCTGGTCGGCCCCATCGCCGAGCGCCTGGGCATCGACGAGATTCTAGGCATCGAACTGGAAGTGGACCACGGCGTTTACACCGGCCACACCGTCGGCACCCTGACCTACCGCGAAGGCAAGATCACCCGCTTGCTGGAGTGGCTGGATGCGGAAGAAGAAAACCTTGAAGGCGCGAGTTTCTATTCCGACTCACGCAACGACCTGCCGTTGTTGCTGAAGGTGGATTTCCCGCACGTGGTCAACCCGGACCCGGTATTACTGGAACACGCCGAAAAAGCCGGATGGCCAATCCATCTCTGGACATAACACATTCCCCATGTGGGAGCGGGCTTGCTCGCGAAAGCGGATTTACATTCAACATTTGTGTTGACTGATACACCGCTTTCGCGAGCAAGCCCGCTCCCACAGGTTGAGTGTTGTCAGCTCAGACTCTCGTCAATCACCAACACCACCTTCCCCGCCACGGTATTGCTCGCCAGCTCGGCAAACGCCGCTTCGGCATCCGTGATCGCAAAAGTCCTGGCCAGTTGCGGGCTCAAACGTCCCTCAGCAAACAACGGCCACACATGCAGGCGTAGATCGCTGAACAGATCAGCCTTGAACTGATCGTCACGGCTGCGCAGGGTCGAACCCAGCAACTGCACACGCTTGGCCAGTACCTGGGCCAGATCCAGCTTGGCCTCACGACCGCCCATCAGACCGATCAACACCCAACGGCCATCCTGCGCGAGCAACTTGAGGTTCAATGCCGCGTAATTGCCGCCCACCGGATCAAGAATCACATCAAACGGCCCCAGACCGCGCAGGCTCTCCAGATCCTCGTTACGCACCACGCCGCCCTGGGCGCCCAGCGCTTCGCAGTACGCCAGCCGCTCGGCGGAGCCGACGCTGACCCAACACGGGTTGCCGAATGCCTTGCACAACTGAATGGCCGCTGAACCGATTCCACTTGCTCCGGCATGCAGAAGAACTTTCTGACCCGGCTTGAGCGCAGCCAGTTGAAACAAATTCAGCCAGACTGTTGCATAAACTTCGGGCAAGGCAGCCGCTTCGACCAATGACACTCCGTCGGGAACCGGCAGCACGTGCCGCCCGTCGACAACTACCTCCTCGGCCATCCCGCCCCCGGCCAGCAAGGCGCAAACCCGGTCGCCAACCTGCCAGGAGGACCCGGCGCCAACCTCGCTGATCACGCCCGAGCACTCTAGACCAAGCACCTGACTGGCTCCTGGCGGCGGCGGGTAAAGGCCGGCTTTCTGTAATAAATCGGCGCGATTGAGGCCCGCTGCCGCCACTCGAATACGAACTTGTCCTACATCGCAAGCAGGACTCGCCTCATCAACCCATACCACTTGACCGTCAACGCCTTGCAATGCTTTCACAGTGCCTCCATAGTGAGTCTGGACTGAGCCCGAAGCTGTAGCGCCGGGCTTTTTGCATTATGCGACCGGCTCTCAAAGAACCGGCGACTTCAAAGACGGCCTAATATGCGTTATCAATTGTCCCCGCGTCGAATCAGCATGAAGCATCTGTTCCCCAGCACTGCCCTCGCCTTGTTCATCGGTATCGGCTTGCTGCCGATCTCGGGCAATACATTCGCAGCCAATAGCTGGGACAAGCTTCAACCCGATCGTGACGAAGTGATCGCCAGTCTGAACGTCGTGGAGTTGCTCAAGCGCCACCACTACAGCAAGCCGCCGCTCGATGACGCGCGCTCGGTGATCATCTACGACAGCTACCTCAAGTTGCTGGATCCGTCGCGCAGCTATTTCATGGCCAGCGACATTGCCGAATTCGACAAGTGGAAGACGCAGTTCGACGACTTCCTCAAGAGCGGCGACCTGAACGCCGGGTTCACCATCTACAAGCGCTACCTGGACCGCGTAAAGGCGCGTCTGGACTTCGCTCTTGCCGAGCTGGACAAAGGCGTCGACAAGATGGACTTCACCACCAAGGAAACCTTGCTGATCGACCGCAAGGACGCCCCTTGGCTCAAATCCACCGCAGAACTCGACGACCTGTGGCGCAAACGCGTCAAGGACGAAGCGCTGCGGATGAAGATCGCTGGCAAAGAGCCCAAGCAGATCCAGGAAACCCTGACCAAGCGCTACAAGAACCAGTTGGCACGCCTGGACCAGACCCGCGCGGAAGACATCTTCCAGGCGTACATCAATACCTTCGCCATGTCCTACGACCCGCACACCAACTATCTGTCGCCGGATAACGCGGAGAACTTCGACATCAATATGAGCCTGTCCCTCGAGGGCATCGGCGCCGTGTTGCAGAGCGATAACGACCAGGTGAAAGTCGTGCGCCTGGTGCCGGCAGGTCCGGCAGACAAGACCAAGCAGGTTGCACCGGCCGACAAGATCATCGGCGTGGCCCAGGGCAACAAGGAAATGGTCGACGTGGTGGGCTGGCGCCTGGACGAAGTGGTCAAACTGATTCGTGGTCCGAAGGGCACCGTGGTGCGCCTGGAAGTCATCCCGGCCAGCAATGCGCCGAACGACCAGACCACCAAGATCGTGCCGATCACCCGTGAAGCGGTGAAGCTCGAAGATCAGGCCGTGAAGAAATCGGTATTGAACCTGAAGCAGGACGGCAAGGACTACAAGCTCGGTATCATCGAAATCCCGGCGTTCTATCTGGACTTCAAGGCCTTCCGTGCCGGCGACCCGGATTACAAGAGCACCACCCGCGACGTCAAGAAACTGCTGACCGAGTTGCAGAAAGAGAAAGTCGATGGCGTGGTCATCGACCTGCGTAACAACGGCGGCGGTTCCTTGCAGGAGGCCACCGAGCTGACCAGCCTGTTCATCGACAAAGGCCCGACCGTGCTCGTGCGTAACGCCGATGGTCGCGTCGATGTCCTGGAAGATGAAAACCCCGGCGCATTCTACAAAGGCCCGATGGCATTGTTGGTCAACCGCTTGTCCGCCTCGGCTTCGGAGATTTTTGCCGGCGCCATGCAGGACTACCACCGCGCACTGATCATCGGCGGCCAGACCTTC
This sequence comes from Pseudomonas sp. GW821-FHT01C01, assembly GCF_059422645.1. Lineage (NCBI taxonomy): Bacteria > Pseudomonadati > Pseudomonadota > Gammaproteobacteria > Pseudomonadales > Pseudomonadaceae > Pseudomonas > Pseudomonas sp. GW821-FHT01C01. Next base: position 42,377 of record NZ_JBWKXF010000046.1, read on the forward strand.
GGTAAAGGCACCGTACAGACCATTCAGCCGCTCAATCATGGCGAACTGAAACTGACCCTGGCCAAGTTCTACCGGGTTTCCGGGCAGAGCACCCAGCATCAGGGCGTCTTGCCGGACATCGATTACCCGTCGATCATCGACACCAAGGAAATCGGTGAAAGCGCCCTGCCGGAAGCCATGCCATGGGACACCATCAAGGCCGCCATCAAGCCTGCGGTGGATCCGTTCAAGCCTTACATTTCGCAGCTCAAGTCCGAGCATGACGTGCGTACGGCCAAAGATGCAGAGTTCGTGTTCATCCGCGACAAGCTGGCCCTGGCGCAGAAACTGATGACCGAAAAAACCGTCAGCCTCAATGAAGCCGAGCGTCGTGCCCAGCACGCCGACATCGAAGCCAAGCAACTGGCCATGGAAAACATCCGTCGCAAGGCCAAGGGCGAAGAACCGCTCAAAGAGCTGAAGAAAGAAGACGAGGACGCCATTGCGGCCGAGGATGACAAGACCAAACCGGAAGACGATGCCTACCTGAGCGAAACCGGGCGGATTCTGCTGGATTACCTGAAACTCAACACGGCAGTGGCCAAGCACTGAGTTATTACAAACAGATGATGGCAATTTAATGCTGACGCCCCCGAGGCGTCATCAAACAGTCATCATTCTGTCGTGAAATAAAGGACCGGCGTGCTCTTTTTACCAAGGGTACGCCCGGTCCTTTTTTATCGCCAGAGATCGCCATGACCACAACCGAACAGCTGAGTGCATTGAGCTCGATCCTGACTCAAAGCGGCTTGCACAGCCTGTTCCAACCGATCATCAGCCTCTCTGAACGGCGCATTCTCGGCTACGAAGCCCTCAGTCGCGGCCCCTCCAACAGCCCTCTGCACTCCCCTGTCGCCCTGTTCGCCGTCGCCCGTCAGGCCGGACGCCTGAGCGAGCTGGAAATTGCCTGCCGCGAAAGCGCTTGCCGACGCTTCAATGAACAACAACTGCCCGGCAAGTTGTTCCTCAACGTATCCCCGGAATCCCTGCTCGAAGCGGCCCATCAACCGGGGCGCACCCTGCAATTGCTGCAGGACTTCGGCATTCCGCCGAGTCAGGTGGTCATCGAGCTCACGGAACAGACGCCGACGGATGATTTCCAGTTGCTGCAAACCGCCCTGCATCACTATCGGGCGATGGGGTTTTCGATTGCACTGGATGATCTGGGCGCGGGTTATTCGAGTTTGCGCTTGTGGTCCGAGTTACGACCGGATTATGTGAAAATCGACCGGCATTTCATTGATGGTATTCATCAGGATGCGCTAAAGCGCGAGTTCGTCGGCTCGATCCTGCAAATTGCCAAGGCCTCGCGGGCGCAAGTCATTGCCGAAGGTATCGAGTTACCAGAAGAGCTCACGGTGCTGACCGAAATGGGGGTGGATCTGGTGCAGGGTTATCTGCTCTGCCGCCCCCAGGAACACCCTCCGCGGGATGCCCGGACATTGATGCCCCGGCAGGACAGCACCGCCGTTGTACTGAGCGAAGACGGCAGCGACCTCAGCGCCCTGCTCAACGAGCAACCCGCCGTGGACCGCGACACCCCGACCGCCACGGTACTCGAAGCCTTCCGCCGCCAGGCCAACCTGAACTCGCTGGCAGTGCTGGATGAGCTGGGCCAACCGTGTGGCATTGTCCATCGACATTCCCTTTCCGATGCCTTGCTCAAGCCCTTTGCTACCGACCTGTTCGCCCGCAAGCCCATCAGCCGGTTGATGAACGATGACTTCCTCGCCGTCGAACTGAGCCAGTCCCTGCAACAGGTCAGCCGCCTGATCACCAGCCGTGCCCGCCAGCGCATCGAGGAGGATTTCATCATCACCCTCAATGGCGGTTATCTGGGACTGGGCCGGGTGATTGACGTACTCAAGCTGATCACGGAACTGAAGATCCAACAGGCCCGCTACGCCAATCCGCTGACCTTGCTTCCGGGCAACGTGCCGATCCAGCAATGCCTGACGCGGCTGCTGCAACAGCAACGGGAATCGGTGATCTGCTACGTGGACATTGATAGTTTCAAACCCTTCAACGACATCTACGGCTATGGCCGTGGCGACGAAGTCTTGCTGTGCCTGGCGCAATGCCTGAACGACCGCATCGACCCGTCCCGCGACTTCGTCGGCCATATCGGCGGTGACGACTTTCTGTTGGTGCTCGGCCCGGAAGACTGGCGCAAACGTTTGAATCAATTACTCGACGACTTCCAGAGCCAGTGCCGGCGCTTCTACCGCAGCGAGCACCTCGAGGCCGGCTGCTTCATCGCGCCGAATCGACAGGGCGCGCGGCAGGAGTTTCCACTGCTGTCGCTGTCGATCGGCGTGGTGCATTTGCATCCACAGGCCTGTGAACAACTTGATACGAGCCAGTTGGCAGAATTGGCGTCACAGGCCAAGCACCATGCGAAAAATGTGCAGGGGTATAGCGTGCATGTGATTGATAGCCTGGTGCTGACCGGGCATGAAGAGAAACTGCTGGCAGGGCATCGGTAAATGAACTGATGCCTTTGCGGGCAGCTCACACCTTCTCCTGTAGGAGCGGGCTTGCCCGCGAAGGCGCCAGTTCAGGCGACCTAAACTTTGAATTGATTGTTTAGCTACTTCCTCACGATGGCCGAGCCCGCAACCGCCGCCCAACCACATCCAGCACATCACAGCCATCGCGCAACGGAATCGCGCAGAGCAAAGTAAAGTCACTGAGAATGAACGAATCACACTCCACCGAGCCGCGCATGGACAGGTTCTCCAGCACCTGGGTGACGGCACGAATCCGGTAGCCGGCAGCGTCGGTCAATACATCGAGAGGGGCGTGGGTGTCGACGAACAAAGTGGGCATGTCGTTGCAGTTGCTGGTGAGCGCCATGAAACGGTTTTCGGGATGGGGGATGGGTTTTTCGTAGGGTGGGTCGGGGTGAATTGTCTTCATTATTTAAGCCCTAAGGAAGAAATGGGAGCTGCCAGAAACCTTCCTACAGGTTTGGGTGGCAGCTATGCACGGGGTAGGAATATCGAGACCCTTAGAGCAAAACTCGACCACGCCGAAGCGTGCCCGCGCATAGCCGCCGCAACTGATTTTACGGACGCACGTTAACGGCCGCAAACAAGCATTGACGCCAATGTAACTCTAACGGTTTCAAAGGGTTCCTACGCCCCATCACTGAGTTTTCAGTGACCACCAAAGACTATCCACGGAACTCACGTCGCACCAGTTCATGGAAACCGCTACGTTTTGAAGGAAACGTCCGAAGACCTTGCCCGGAAATTTCCTACATCAATCGAAAGACACATCAATTCTATCCACTGCGATCTTTACGTATTGCTCATTGAGTTCTGGATAATCGTAGTGGATGCCTTGATCGTCGAAATCAACAAACGAACGGAAGACACTACCGTTCAAGTAACCGGAAAGAACACACGAAAACCCTCCGCCAATCATCTCAATTGCTTGACTCTTCTCTTCTGCCGCAATGACAAAACCCTTGTCCGGAAGCATCATTTCGAGCTCGATTTCATATTGCTTTCCCACTTCTATTTTTGACGAGCAGTAGTTCACAAAACATTTTGCTTGAACGTCTCCAATGAGCAGAACGACTTCCTCTTCTACGACCTCGTCAATCGAGACCACAAGCGCTACATACTTCCTAGTCATTTTTCGGTCTCACTACTTTATCGCTCGCATTGCCGTTCAATGTCTTCCAGAATTCCTTCCCGCTTTTTGTATGCAATGTCGTAATCTCCTGTTTGTTATTCGTTCCAACAAACGCAAATTTTGACTCTCCCCTTCGGTTGTTGCCTATAAGTTGCAAATACCCGAATCGTATCTCCCCTTTGTACTCATACTCTACACGGGCGCCGTGATTTACTACGTCACGAGCTATAAGCAAATACTCTTCTTTGCTCATAGCACCAAACTCTGCACCGTGCTTTTCATAATGACCAACAAGCTTGTCTTCACTACCAAAATCTTGGGGGCGCGACTTAGCTTTCGGTAGTCCCGGCTCTCCAGCATCAACCTTAGCCCCGCCTGCCCTATCCGGTACTGAACATCCCGGCCTGTTCGCCCCCGGGCAATTCCCGCTCAACCCCAACGGATCCACCCACCCGGTCGGGTTGCGGGTGTACCGGTACGGATTCAACCCACCCGCCAGCTTGACCGGGTCCGGCGTCAGGTAGCGGCCGAGGTCCGGGTGGTAGTAGCGATGGCGGTTGTAGTGCAGGCCGCTTTCGGCGTCGCAGTACTGGCCCTGAAAGCGCAGCGGCTGCTCCAGCTGTTCGCCGTCGCCGTGAGTCAGGTCGCGCAGTTGGCCGTGGGCGCTGTAGCGCGCCGACCAGACGATGGCGCCGCCGTAGCTGGTCAGTTCCTGCGGGGTGCCGAGGTGGTCGAGTTGGTAGTAGAAGGGGCAGGCGTTGAGTCGGCCTTTGCCGTCGAGCAGGGCCAGCGGGCGGAAGCTGCCGGGTTCGTAGAGGTAGCTGCGGTAGTGCTTGGGGCCGCTTTCGGCGACCAGTTGGTCGCCTTGCCAGAAGAACTGCGTGGTCTGGCCGTTGACGGTTTTGCCGATGCGTCGGCCGAAGGCGTCGTAGCGGTAGCTGGCGGTTGTGCCGTC
>NZ_JBWKXF010000047.1:0-46984 GCF_059422645.1 Pseudomonas sp. GW821-FHT01C01
AGCGGTGGGTCAGTCGACATCAATGTTGAATGTCCGACCGCTTTCGCGAGCAAGCCCGCTCCCACAGTAGGTAGGGGGCGCCCGGCAGAATTGTGTCAGCCGAGCATTTCCCGCATCCGATACCAGAACATGCCAATTGCCAGCAGTGGCGAGCGCAAGGCACGGCCGCCGGGGAAGGTCATGTGTGGCACGGCGCTGAACACGTCGAAGCCTTTGCTGTGTCCGGCATGGATCGCTTCGCCCAACAGTTTGGCGCACCAGTGAGTCACGTTCAGGCCATGACCGGAGTAGCCCTGGGCGTAGAACACGTTCGGGTGCTGGCTCAAGCGCCCGACCTGCGGGAAGCGGTTGGCCGAGATGCCAATCATGCCGCCCCACTGAAAATCAATGCGCGCTTTGGCCAGTTGCGGGAACACCTTGAGCATCTGCGGGCGCATGTAGGCAGCAATGTCCGCCGGGTCGCGCCCGGAGTAATGGCAGGCGCCGCCGAACAACAAACGCCGATCCGCCGAGAGCCGGTAGTAATCCAGTCCGACTTTCTGATCGCACAGCGCAACGTTGTGCGGGATCAGTTGCCTGGCGGCGTCTTCCGACAACGGCTCAGTGGCGATGATGTAGCTGCCTGCCGGGAGTACTTTGCCGCTGAGCTTCGGTTCGAGTTCCTCGAGATGGGCATTGCAAGCCAGCACCAACGTGCCCGCACGCACAGTGCCACCGGCACAGCGCACTTGCACGGTGCTGCCGTGGATCAACTCCAGCACCGGGCTCTGCTCAAAGATCTGCACGCCAAGGGACTCGGCGACTTTCGCTTCGCCGAGTGCCAGGTTCAGCGGATGCAGGTGGCCAGAGCCCATGTCTACCAGGCCGCCCGCGTAAACGCCGGAGTCCACCACGTGCTCACGGATCTGGCCAGGTTCGATCAAGCGGGTTTCATGGGCATAACCGGACTCAAGCAATTCAGAGTGTTCGGCCTTCAGCCCGGCGAAATGCGCCGGGGTGTTGGCCAGTTCGCAAAAGCCCCAGCGCAGATCGCAATCGATGCCGAACTCACGGATACGATTGCCGACCAATTGCACCGATTCCGTCCCGGCATGCTCCAGATACCGCACCCCTTCGGCTCCGACATGCCTGGCAAAACCGCTGACATCATGGCCGATGCCACGAATCAACTGGCCGCCATTGCGCCCGCTGGCACCCCAGCCAATCCGTCGGGCCTCCAGCAGGATCACCGAGAGTCCGCGCTGGGCCAGTTCGATGGCGGTGTTGATGCCGGTGAAACCCGCTCCGACCACACAGACATCCGCCACCAGGTCCGAGGCCAGCGCGGGACGCTGCTTCATGCCCCTGGCGGACGCCGCGTAATAGGAGAGGGTGTGTTCCTTGGTGTACTGATTCATTGGTTGGACTTCACTTTGCTCCACGAACGGGTCATCAAACGCATGATCGACTGGGGTGGAGTGGTGGAAATATAGAGCTTGTCGAGGACTGCCTGGGATGGGTAAACCTCTGGGTTGTTCACCAGTTCAGCGTCCATGTACTGCTTGGCGGCCGGGTTCGGGTTGGCGTAACCGACCGACGCGCTGACCTTGGCAATCACTTGCGGGTCCAGCAGGTAGTTGATGAAGGTGTGGGCCTGTTGCGGATTGCCGGCATCAGCGGGGACGGCCAGCAGGTCGAACCACAAATTCGCGCCTTCCTTGGGAATGGCGTAGGCGATGTTCACGCCGTTCTTGGCTTCCTTGGCGCGGTTGGCAGCCTGGAACACGTCACCCGAATAGCCGAAGGCTACGCAGATATCGCCGTTGGCCAGGTCCGACACGTATTTGGAGGAATGGAAGTAGGTGATGTAAGGGCGGATGGCCAACAACTTGGCTTCGGCCTTTTTGAAGTCCTCAGGGTTTTCGCTGCGCGGGTCCATGCCCATGTAGTTGAGGATCGCCGGGAACACTTCATCGGCCGAGTCCATCATCGATACGCCGCACGCGCTCAGCTTCTTGATGTTTTCCGGTTCGAACAGCACGGCCCAGGAATCGATGTGGTCGATCCCCAGCACCTGCTTGACCTTGTCGACGTTGTAACCGATGCCGTTGGTGCCCCACAGGTACGGCACCGAGTGCGAGTTGCCCGGATCGTTTTTCTCCAGCAGCGCCAGCAGTTTCGGGTCGAGGTTCTTGAAGTTCGGCAACTGCTCGCGATCCAGCTTGAGGAACGCGCCGGCCTTTACCTGGCGGGCGAGGAAGTGGTTGGACGGCACCACCACGTCATACCCGGTGCGACCGGCGAGCAATTTGCCCTCCAGGGTTTCGTTGGAGTCGAAGACGTCGTAGATCACCTTGATCCCGGTTTTGGCCTGGAAGTCGGCGAGGGTGGTTTCGCCGATGTAATCGGTCCAGTTGTAGACACTGACCTGGGGTTGAGCCTGGGCGCCGGCACTGAACATCGTTGCCAGCGCGACCGGAACCATGGATTTCAATAGACGCATATCGATACCTTTTAGAGTTATTGGATTCTTCAGGTGATGTCTGGATGTTCTCGCTCTCTGTAGGAGCGGGCTTGCCCGCGAAGGCGGTCTGTCAGTCAATGATGATGTTGAATGCACCGGCCTCTTCGCGGGCAAGCCCGCTCCTACAGGGAATGTGTGATCAGCGGGGTTATCAGACGCTGAGCATCAGGAACTCACGTTCCCAGGAGCTGATGACCCGTTTGAAGTTCTCGTGCTCGGCGCGTTTGACCGCGACATAGCCCCGTACGAACTTGCTGCCCAGGTAGCGGCTGATGGTGTCGCACTCTTCCATCTGGGTCAGGGCGTCCTCGATGGTGATCGGCAGGCGCAGGTTGCGACGCTCATAGGCGCGGCCCTGTACCGCGGCACTCGGTTCGATGCGTTCGACCATGCCCAGGTAACCGCACAGCAGACTGGCAGCAATCGCCAGGTACGGGTTGGCGTCGGCGCCCGGCAAACGGTTCTCGACGCGCATGGCGTCCGGGCTGGAGGTCGGCACGCGCAGGCCGACGGTGCGGTTTTCTTCGCCCCATTCGACGTTCACCGGTGCCGAGGTGTCCGGCAGGAAGCGGCGGAACGAGTTGACGTTCGGCGCGAACATCGGCAGCACTTTCGGGATGTACTTCTGCAAGCCACCGATGTGATGCAGGAACAGTTCGCTCATGTTGCCGTCGGCATCGGCAAAGATCGGCTGGCCGGTGGCAATGTCCACCACGCTCTGGTGAAGGTGCATGGCGCTGCCAGGCTCATCGCCAACCGGCTTGGCCATGAAGGTTGCCGCTACGTTGTGCTTGAGCGCCGCTTCACGCATGGTGCGCTTGAACACGGTGATCTGGTCCGCCAGGTCCAGCGCGTTGCCATGACGGAAGTTGATTTCCATCTGTGCCGGGCCGTCTTCGTGGATCAGCGTGTCGAGGTCCAGACCTTGCAGTTCGCACCAGTCATAGACGTCTTCGAACAGTGGATCGAATTCGTTGGCGGCATCGATGGAGAACGACTGGCGTCCGCTTTCGGCACGGCCCGAACGGCCCATCGGCGCCTTGAGCGGCAAGTCCGGGTCTTCGCAGCGCTGGGTCAGGTAGAACTCCATTTCCGGCGCGACGATCGGCCGCCAGCCTTTGTCGGTGTACAGCTGCAGGACTTTCTTCAGTACGTTGCGCGGCGACAGTTCGATCGGGTTGCCGAACTTGTCGAAGGTGTCGTGGATCACGATGGCGGTCGGCTCGATGGCCCATGGCACCACGTAAACGGCATCGGCGTCCGGCTTGCAGACCATGTCGATATCGGCCGGGTCGAGCAGGTCGTAGTAGATGTCGTCGTCGACAAAGTCCCCGGTTACCGTTTGCAGAAGGACACTTTCCGGCAGGCGCATGCCTCGCTCATGCAGGAACTTGTTGGTCGGTGCAATTTTGCCGCGTGCAATGCCGGTCAGGTCGCTGACGACGCACTCGACTTCGGTAATCTTGTGATCTTTCAGCCAAGTGAACAGCTGATCGAAAGGGACATTCATAAAGACCTCGTTATTGGTTTTATTAACGCCAGGAGAGGCCGGTTTCATCCGCCGGACACTTCCCCTGTAGCGCGTTGAGGTCTATCTTGGGCGACCCTTGCGGTTCCATCTATCCACTTTAAGCAGTACAAAACGCACCAAAAGAGTGCGTAAGGTCGCCCCATGACAGGTTCCAACTCCCTCCAGGTCCAAGCGTTCAACACCGCCGATGTCGCCGAGCAAATCCGCGCCACGCCGGGTTGGACTCAACATTACCAGCAGATGTCGCCGGGGCATTTTGCGGGTCTGGTGCGCTATCTGGATCTGCAGGGTGTGGAGATTTACGAAGAGTCGATGAACACCCGCGTCGAGCAGAATTTCAGCGCGCCCCAGGGCTCGCTATCGTTCTGTTTCGATCGCGGTGACAACGCGCTGTACGTGTTGAATGGCGAGAGCCGCAACATCTGGATCACCCCGGAGAACTACCAGGAAATCGCCGTGGTGTTCGGCCCGGAGTTTGTACAGCGTCACAGCCTGGACATCGCCCGGCTCGAAGGGCTGTTCATGGCGCCGCTCAACTCCCAGCAGAACGCGCTGTTCTGCCGTTGGCTCAGCGGGACGTTGACGCGGTTGTCGCAGACCTTCGATCCACCCAGCCGCGAAGCGCTGACCCAACAGTTGCTGGAAGACTGCCTGTTCATTCTCGACAACGCCTGTGTCGGCCTCGACCAGGGTGCCTTGCAGCGTCGGGCCGGGGAGCGGGCGATCATGAAACGGGTCGGGGAATGGGCGGCGGACACCCCGGAAGAACACCTCAACCTGTTGGAGCTGTCCCAGGTTGCAGGGGTTTCACTGCGCCAGTTACAGCATGCATTCAAGACCTACACCGGCATGGCGCCGACCCAATGGCTGCGTCTGCGTCGACTCAACAGCGCCCGCCGCGAATTGCTCTGCCGCACGCCGACGCAAACCACCGTGGCCGAAGTGGCCATGCACTGGTCGTTCTGGCATCTGGGGCGGTTTTCCAGCAGCTATCGCGCGCTGTTCAAGGAGTTACCGAGTGACACCCTCAAGCGTGCGAGTGTCATCCAGTCAAGCGGTCGCGGCCGACGTTAGAAGGTCGGCGGCGTAATCACCCAGATCACTACCGCATCGACATCGCCGGGGTTGCCGTAGCGATGCGGTTCCTGGCTGGAAAAGCTGAAGCTGTCGCCTTCATTGAGCTGGAAATAGCGCTCGCCGACCCACAGTTCGAAGCTGCCGGACAGCAGGTAACCGGCTTCTTCGCCTTCGTGGCTGTAGCTTTGCTGGCTGTAGGTGCCGGGCGGGAAACGCGAGTGCAGCATTTCCAGTTGGCGGTTGGCTTGCGGCGTCAGCAACTGGTCGACGATGCCGTCTTCGTAATGCACGTTCAGGCGGCTGTGCTTGCGCACGACAATGCCGTCATCTTCCGGGTCGGTGACCGCTTCGCTGGCGAAGAACCACTGGATGGTGACGCCGAGACTGCGGGCAATGTTGAACAGCGCCGGAATCGACGGGTAGGCGAGGTTGCGTTCCAGCTGGCTGATGTAGCCGGCGGTGAGTTCGCTCTGGTGCGCCAGTTCCGCCAGGGTCATGCCCCGACGCTTGCGCAGGCCGCGAATGCGTGTGCCGAGAAAATGCGGTTCGGCGTTGCCGGGTGCGGGCTGTGTGGTGCTTTTGTTGCTCATTGAGAGATCCAAACCGGGCCGAACGTGAACCCTTGTAGGAGCTGGCTTGCCAGCGAATGCTCCAGCTCGATGTATCTGATACACCGCCTTCGCTGGCAAGCCAGCTCCTACAAGGTGATTGGAAAGCCCCGGAGTATAAACAGCCTCAGAGCTCCCACGCGACTTTCAGGCCTTCATAAATCGCTTCTTCGGCGGTGCGCGGTGCCAGGCAGTCGCCGATGCGGCGAAACTCCACCAACCCTTGTAGCTCGGCGCCCAACGTATCCACCGGTTGATGGCCCTGGCACAACACCAGCGTATCGATGTTTTCCATCAGCATCGGTTCGCCACTGGCGGTGTGTTGCAGGTAGACCGTGTTGTCATCGCAGCCATACAGCCGCGCATACGGTGTGATCGGCACGCCCAGTTTATGCAGCTCGCCGGCCAGTTGATCGCGCACGTACAGTGGCAGGTTTTCCCCACAGTGGGTGCCATTGACCGCCAGTTGCACCTGATGCCCGGCGCGTACCAGGCGCTCGGCGATGCCAGGGCCGATCCAGTCGCAGCGCCAGTCGACCACCACCACCGAGCGGCCGATTTGTACTTCATCGCGCAATACTTGCCAGGCATCCACCACCTGCAGCTCACCGCCGCGTTCGAAGGGCGGCCAGTAAGGCTCGGCACCGGTAGCGACGATCACCATGTCCGGTTTTTCCTGTTCCACCAGCGCCCGGTTGACCCGGGTGTTGCGCACCACGCGTACGCCGGCCAGCTCCATTTCCCGCTGCAGGTTGGTGCTGGCACCGCCAAACTCACTGCGCCGTGGCAGCAGCTGCGCGAGCAACACCTGGCCGCCCAGTTGTGAACCGGCTTCGTAAAGGGTCACGTCATGTCCACGCTGGGCCGCGACGGCAGCGGCTTTCATGCCGGCCGGACCGCCGCCGGCGATCATGATGCGTTTGCGATTTATCGCTGGTCGGCGTTCAGCAAAAATCAGTTCGCGCCCGGTTTCCGGGTGCTGGATGCAGGAAATCGGCAAGCCTTTGTGAAAGTGCCCGATGCACGCCTGATTGCAGGCGATGCAGGCACGTACATCTTCAACGCGGCCGGTGTCGGTCTTGTTGGGCATCTGCGGATCGCAGATCAACGCCCGGGTCATGCCGCAGACATCGGCCTGACCCCGGGCCAGAATCAGCTCGGCTTCCTGGGGCTGGTTGATACGCCCGGTGACGAACAGCGGAATGTTCAAACTGGCCTTGAAAGTCCCGGCTTCCTTGGCCAGGTACGCCGCTTCGATCGCCATCGGCGGCACGATATGCACCGCGCCACCTAGCGACGCCGAAGTGCCGGCGACGATGTGCACGTAATCGAGCTGCGTTTGCAGCGACTGCACGGCGGCCAGGGATTCGTCTTCGGTCAGGCCTTCCGGGTCGCGCTCGTCGGCGGAGATGCGCAGGCCGATGATGAACTGCTCATCGGTCGCCGCACGCACGGCTTTGATGACTTCACGCAGGAAACGCAAGCGCTGTTCCAGCTCACCGTTGTAGCCATCGGTACGCCGGTTGACCCGCGGATTGATGAATTGCGCCGGCAGGTAACCGTGGCTGGCCACGACCTCGACACCATCGATTCCAGCCTGATGCAGGCGCCGGGCCGCAGCGGCATAACCGGCGACGATTTCGTCGATCATTGCTTGATCGAGTGCGCGGGGCATCACGCGGAAGCGTTCGTTGGGCACCGACGATGCGGAGTAGGCCACCGCCAGCAGGCCATCGCTGGACTCCATGATCTCCCGCCCCGGATGGAACACCTGGGACAACACCACGGTGCCGTGGGCGTGGCAGGTTTGCGCCAGTTTGCGGTAGCCCTCGATGCACGCATCGTCGGTAGCCATCAGCACGTGGGAGGTGTAGCGCGCACTGTCGTGCACGCCGGCCACTTGCAGCACGATCAGCCCGGCGCCGCCTTCGGCACGCGCCCGGTGATAGGCGATCAATTGTTCATTGACCAGGTTGTCGGTGGGCATCGACGTGTCGTGCCCGCTGGACATGATGCGGTTTTTCAGGCGCTTGCCACGGATCTCCAGGGGTTCGAACAGGTGCGCGAAGGCAGGTGTCGAGGTCGGCATGGTGCAGTTACTCCAGGCAGGCTGACCTGTGTAGGAGCGAGCTTGCTCGCGATGGACGTTAACGATAACGCTGGGTACCTGACACCCCGCGGCGTTCTCAGGCCCATCGCGAGCAAACTCGCTCCTACAGAGGTAGCAGGTTTTGTGTGTTGTTATTATTGGCCTATAGAAATTTACCTTAAGTAAAAAATCAACTTGTTTTTTTACTGTGCCTTGCAGTAATTTTGCTTCGAGCCCGTTCCTGGGGCTTACCTCACAACAATAAAAAAGGGCCTGAGCGGCATCTGTCCGCAGGGCACCTGCAAGAGGAACCACTGATGACATCGAAAACGCTCAAGCACGGTTTTTATCCTTTGGTGCTGACCTGCGCCTTGGGCCTGGGCAACGCTCAGGCAGCATCGGACATGGTGGTGGTCGGATACGGCGGAGCCGGACAAAAAGCCCAGGACGTGGCGTTCTTTCAACCGTTCGCCGCCGTGGATCAAAGCAAAGTGATCCAGAGCGAATACAACGGCGAGATGGCCAAAATCAAAGTGATGGTCGACACCGGCAACGTCGACTGGGACGTAGTGCAGATTGAAGGCCCGGACTTGATGCGTGGCTGCGAGGAAGGCATGTATGAGCGGCTGGACTGGACCCGTCTGGGCCACGCCGACCAGTTGATCCCCGACGCGGCGCAGGAATGCGGTTCCGCTGCGCTGGTGTGGAGCGTGGCGATTGCCTACGACACCGACAAACTGGCCCAGGCCCCGACCTCGTGGGCAGACTTCTGGGACGTGAAGAAAACCCCCGGCAAACGTGGATTGCGTAAACGCGCGGTGTACAACCTGGAGTTTGCTTTGCTGGCGGACGGGGTCAAAACCGAAGACGTCTACAAAGTACTCGGCACCCCGCAAGGCGTGGACCGGGCATTCGCCAAGCTCACTGAACTCAAGCCTTACATCCAGTGGTGGGAAGCCGGCGCGCAACCGCCGCAATGGCTGACCGCCGGCGATGTGGTGATGACCTCGACCTACAGCGGGCGCATCGCCGACGCGGCGCAGAAAGGCAGCCACCTCGGCCTGGTCTGGCCCGGCAGTCTGTATGGCATGGATTACTGGGCAATCATCAAGGGCTCCAGGCACGTGGATCAGGCCAAGCGTTTCATCGCCTTCGCCAATCAGCCAGACGCCCAGGTCAACTACGTGCAACAGATCCCTTATGGCCCGACCAACATCCAGGCCGCCGCACGGCTCGACGACAAGCTGGCGCAATGGGTGCCCACCGCGCCGCAGAACCTCAAGGGCGCGTTGTCGATGAACGTCGGCTTCTGGGTCGATCATGGCGAAGAGCTGGAAGAGCGTTTCAACGCCTGGGCCAGTAAATAACCTGACTGTATAGGCGCTGGCTTTGTAGGAGCTGGCTTTGTAGGAGCTGGCTTGCCAGCGAAGACGATCTCATGGTCGGCGCAAGTCTCAAGGCCGCCTTCGCTGGCAAGCCAGCTCCTACAGAATGGCGTTAGCCATATCCGTGGCTGGACGTACCCTAGCGTCCAGCCTTACTGTCCGCCCCAGCCGATCAGCCTGGAGAACCACGACCATGAACAACATCGCCAGCCACTTGGCCCCTGAGCGCAGCGCCACCGAGCAGCGCCTGCGTGAGGAACTGGCGGCCTGCTACCGCCTGATTGCGCACTTTCGCATGACCGATTTGATCTTCACCCACATCTCGGTGCGCATTCCGGGGCCGGAGCATCACTTTCTGATCAACCCTTACGGGCTGATGTTCGACGAGATCACCGCGTCCAATCTGGTGAAAATCGATCTTGATGGCCACGCTGTAGAGCCATCGCCGTACCCGGTGAACCCGGCCGGTTTCGTGATCCACAGCGCCATTCATGGCGCCCGTGAGGATGCGCAATGTGTGCTGCACACCCACACCAAATCCGGGTGTGCGGTGGCAGCGTTGAAGTGCGGGTTGTTGCCGGTCAATCAGATTTCCATGGAGTTCTATGGCCGCGTCGCTTACCACGACTACGAAGGCGTGGCGCTGGACTTGAGCGAGCAACAACGGCTGGTGTCGGACATGGGTGACAAGCCGGTTCTGATGCTGCGTAACCACGGATTGCTGACGGTGGGCGAGACGGTGAGCCAGGCGTTCCTGCGCATGTACTACCTGGAAAAAGCCTGTGAAATCCAGTTGGCGGCCATGGCGGCGGGAGAGATCGTACTGCCATCGGCGCAGGTTTGTGAGCATACCGAGCGTCAGTTCAATGATCCGGGGCGGCCGTTGGATGAAGGTGAACTGAGCGATCCGGATGCGATGCAACTGGCGTGGGCAGCATTGTTGCGAATGCTGGATCGAGCGGCGCCGGGTTACCGCGACTGATCCAGATTCTATGTTGTTTCAACTGGCCTCTTCGCGAGCAAGCCCGCTCCCACAGGGAATTGCGTCGTATGCAAAACCCTGTGGGAGCGGGCTTGCTCGCGAAGGGCGCGCCACGGTCTTTCAGATTGGCAAGTGACTGGAGACTTCCCCCGCTCTTGCTGTACAGTCGTTCAGCCCGCCGCTAACCCGCGCAGGCCCAAACGATTGAACCAAGGAGCGTGTCGCCCATGAACCAGGAAGCCCGTTTTTCCCGCATGGAACCGGAGTTGCGCAAAGCCAACCTGATCGAGGCGACGCTGGTGTGCCTCAAGCGTCACGGCTTCCAGGGCGCGTCGATCCGCAAGATTTCCGCCGAGGCCGGGGTCTCGGTGGGGCTGATCAGCCATCACTATTCCGGCAAGGATGAACTGGTGGCCGAAGCCTATATGGCGATCACCGGGCGGGTCATGACTCTGCTGCGCGACGCCATGGAGCAAGCCGCACCGAATGCCCGGGAGCGGTTGTCGGCGTTTTTCCGCGGTTCGTTCTCTGCCGAATTGCTCGATCCGCAACTGATCGATGCGTGGCTGGCGTTCTGGGGCGCAGTGAAAACCGCCGAGGCCATCAACCAGGCCCACGATCATTCCTATGGCGAGTATCGCGGCATCTTGCGCAAGGTGTTGGCGGAACTGGCCCAGGAGGAGGGCTGGGAAAACTTCGACGCCGACCTCGCCGCCATCAGTCTCAGCGCCTTGCTCGATGGCTTGTGGCTGGAGTCCGGGCTGAACCCCGGCACCTTCACCCCGGAACAGGGCATCCAGATTTGCGAGGCCTGGGTCGACGGTTTGCAGGCCGGCGGACGCCAGCGTTTTTGCGTACAGACGAGCGACTGTTGATCAGTTGTTCAGCACTGGATACTCTCTGGCGCCGATGCAGGAAAACACTCTAATAAGAAACTGGCCTTCGGGCCTGAGCCGGACACCAAGCGATGACTCCTCGGGTATTGATCGTCGATGACGATCCGCTGATTCGCGATCTGCTGCACGCCTACCTGTCCCAGGAAGGCTACGACGTCCATTGCGCTGCCACGGCGGAACTGGCGGAAACCTTTCTGGCCAGCCAGACCGTGGACCTGGTGATGCTCGACATCCGCCTGCCGGGCAAGGACGGCCTGACCCTGACCCGCGAGCTGCGGGTGCGTTCGGAAGTCGGGATCATCCTGATCACCGGGCGCAATGATGAAATCGACCGCATCGTCGGCCTCGAATGCGGCGCCGATGACTACGTGATCAAACCCCTCAATCCAAGGGAACTGGTGTCCCGGGCGAAAAACCTGATTCGCCGGGTACGTCATGCCCAAACGCCACAGCCGGCCGTTGCGGCGGCCAAACCGGTCAAGCAGTTCGCCGACTGGTCACTGGATACCGACCGCCGTCGCCTGATCGATCCGTCCGGCAACGAAACCCTGCTGACCCACGGCGAGTACCAGTTGCTCAGCGTGTTCCTGCGCAACAGTGGCCACACCCTCAGCCGCGACCAGTTGATGGACCAGATCCGCAACCGCGAATGGGTGCCCAACGATCGTTCCATCGACGTGTTGGTCGGGCGTCTGCGCCGCAAGTTGCACGACGATCCGGCCGAACCCCAGTTGATCATCACCATTCACGGTGCCGGTTACCTGTTCACCGCCGGCGTGGCGGCCTGAACCTGATGGCGCGATGGCTTTGCCTGCTGGCGGTGCTTGTGGCCGGCCATGCCGTCGCGGCGGACAAGGTTCGCTATTGCGATTACCCGGTCTACCCGCCAGTGTCCTGGAGCGATGGCAAGCAGGTGCGCGGCCTGGCACCGAACGTGGTGAAAAACCTGTTCGGCCAGTTGGGTTACGAGGTCGAGATGGTCGTGCTGGGCAACTGGAAACGCTGCCTGCTGGACGCCGCCGAAGGCCGGGTCGATGTGGTGCTGGCCTACAGCACCGCGCAACGGGAGCAGAGCATGCTGTTTTCGACGGTGCCGGTACTGCGTGAAGAAGTGGCGCTGTTCATCAACCGTCAACACCCGGTGAAATTCGAACAACTGGACGACCTGGCCCATTACCGCGGCGGCCTGTTGTTCGGCGAGAGCTACGGTGTGGAGTTCGATCGCATGGTTGCGCGCAACAACAATATCGAATGGGTTTCCGACAGCCACCAGAACTTCGGCAAGCTGATTCGCGGACGCATCGATTTCATTACCCAGGAGCGGCGCACCGGCCAGTTGTACGTGGAAAACCTGCCTGGCGGCCAGGACATCGTTGCCTTGCCCAAGGCATTGAGCGTGGACTATTTGCGGATCGCCGTATCACGGCGCTCGCCATTGGCCAATCGCATGCCCGAGATCGATGCGCAGTTGCAGCGTATGGTCGATGCCGGTGACATCGAGCGCTGGCTCAACGAGAGCGAAGTAACCTACCGCGACATGATCAAACTGCCGGCGGATGCGCAATGATTCGCGCGCGTCCTGGTGGACTATTGCGGCGCCTGTTGCTGTTCATTCTGCTGTTCAGCCTGTGCTTCACCGTGCTGGCCAGCAGCGTGCAACTGTACATCGAGTATCGACGGGAAATGCGCGACATCGATTCGCGCATGGAACTGATCCGCGCCGGTTATCTGGCCAGCCTGGAACGCAGCCTGTGGGACTTGAACCAGGAACAGCTGAACGTGCAGTTGCGCGGACTTGTGGATTTCTCCGACGTCGCGCGGGTGCACTTGACCAGCGCTGATTTCGACCTGCAGCAGGGCAATCCAGCACCCACGGGACCGCTGCGTATCGAGCGCTTTGCCCTGGACTATCAGCCGCCGTCCGGCCCTTTGCGCAACCTTGGCGAGCTGGAGGTCAGTACGGATCTGGGGGCGGTGTACCAGCGTCTCTACGCTACCGGGTTGACCAGCCTGTTGTGGATGGCGGTGTTTCTCTGCGGACTCGCGGTGGCGTTGTCGGGGCTGTTTTATCGACTGGTGACCCGGCACCTGAAAGTCATGGCCGAGTTTGCCCGGCGCATCGCCGCCGGTGAATGGCAGGAGCCCTTGCACCTGGACAAGCGCCGCGGCAGTGACGAAATCGACACCGTGGCCCACGCCCTGGACGACATGCGCCGGGCAATCCTGCGGGATATCGAGCGCCGGGAAACCGATCGCCTGGCCTTGCAGGACAACCGTGACGAACTGCTGAAAATGGTCGAGCGCCGTACCGCCAGCCTGATGCGCGCCAAAGACGAGGCGGAAGCCGCCAACCTCGCCAAGTCGCGGTTTCTGGCGACCATGAGCCATGAACTGCGCACGCCCCTCAATGGCATCCTCGGCATGGCCGAACTGCTGCGCGGCGCACGTCTGGATGCGCAGGACAGCAAACGCCTGGATGCCTTGTACAAGGCCGGCGAAGGCTTGCTGACGATCCTCAATGAAGTGCTGTACTTCGCCAAACTGGAGGAGGGCGTCAGCCACCCTGAACCGGTGGATTTCTCGCTGCGCCAATTGCTTGATGAGGTGCTGACACTGTTGGAACCGCGAGCGCTGAACAACGATACGATCCTGAGTTGCCGGGTCGATCAGCGGATTGCCAAGCAACACCACGGCGCCGAGCAGTTCCTTCGTCAAGTGCTGAGCAACCTGTTGGCCAACGCGATCAAGTTCACCGAGGGCGGAGAAGTCAGCGTCGAGGTGGCGCTTCTCACCGAAACGGGCGATCAGCCGGGGCAGCGCCTGCGAGTCAGTGTCACTGACGACGGCATCGGCATTGCCCCGGCGATGCAGGCGAAGATTTTCGAGCGTTTCACCCAGGCCAGCGAAGAAGTGGCCCAGCGATTTGGCGGTACGGGGTTGGGGTTGGCAATCTGCAAACACCTGGTGGAGCAGATGGGCGGCTGCATCGGCGTGGACAGTGAAGTGGGGCGCGGCAGTTGCTTCTGGTTTGAACTGTCCTTGCAGCCGGCCAGTGGTGTGGCTGAGATTGAGCCGGTTCGGGTGGTGGGGCCGGCACTGAAAATCCTGGTGGTCGAAGACGTGGCGCTCAACCGCGAAGTGGCCAAGGGCTTGCTGCTACGGGACGGCCATCAAGTGTGGCTGGCCGAAGAGGCGGAACAGGCGCTGGAACACTGCGCGGCGCAGGCTTTCGATCTGCTGTTGCTGGACGTGCATCTGCCGGGCATCAGCGGTGTCGAGTTGTGCCGACAGATCCGCAACCTCGACGGGCCGAACCGCAACACCCGCATCTTCGCCCTGACCGCCAGCGTGCAACCGACACTGGTGCGCGGTTATCTGGAGGCCGGCATGGACGGCGTCCTGGCCAAGCCCTTGAAACTGGAAAACCTGCGCCAGGTGCTGGAAGGGCAATCACCCATCGAAGAATCGCCTGCGGGTGATGAAACGATGGATTGGCCGTTGTTACAGACCCATCGCACCTTGCTCGGTGCGCAAAAGGTCCAGGGTCTGCTGGCGGTGCTGCGCGACTCGATCCTGCAGCACCGCGATGCGCTAAGTGAAGCCATTGCCGCCGACGACTGCACCGAGGTCGCGCAACTGGCTCACCGTCTGGCGGGTAGCTGCGATTCGCTGGGCTTTCGTGCCTTGGCCACCACGTTACGGGCGCTGGAGACGTTGGCGCTGGTCAACGATGAGTCGGCGATCCAGCGAATGACACCGGAACTGGATGAGCAATTGCAACACGCGCTGCAGACCCTCAAAGGCCTGTTGCAGAGCTGACGTACAAGTTTGTTACGACTTTGTACAACTTCGATCCTTACGGTCAACGCGAACTTACATGGCTTTCCAATAATCGACGCAACCGCCGCAGCGCGGTCTTCGAAGCTTATTGGAGATAATAATAATGAAATGCCGCAAAGCTGATTCCCCCCTGCGCCGTGACGTCCCGTCATGCGCTGTACACCTCACTGACTGCTGAGGTGCCGACATGAACGAAAACACTGATCGCAGCACGGGTCATAAAGGCATCCAGCTGACCCGTGCCCTCAAAAGCCGGCACATTTTCATGCTGTCCCTGGGCGGCGTCATCGGCACCGGGTTGTTCATGGGTTCCGGCGTGACCATCAACCAGGGCGGACCGGTCGGGGCGATTCTGGCTTATCTGGTCGCGGGTTTCCTGATGTACCTGGTGATGGTCTGCCTGGGCGAACTGTCGGTGCAGATGCCGGTGTCCGGTTCGTTCCAGACCCACGCCACCAAATACATCGGCCCGGCCACCGGGTTCATGATCGGCTGGGTGTACTGGATGAGTTGGGCCACCACCGTGGGCCTGGAGTTCACCGCGGCCGGCATGCTGATGACCCGCTGGTTCCCGCATGTGCCGATCTGGTACTGGTCGGCACTGTTCGTGGTGGTGCTGTTCGGCATCAATGCCCTGGCGACCCGCGCTTTCGGTGAAGCGGAATACTGGTTTTCGGGGATCAAGGTCGCGGCGATTCTCGGTTTCATCGTGGTTGGCGTGCTGGTGATCTTCGGCGTGATGCCCCTGAGCAGTGGTGCACCCGCGCCGATGATGACCAACCTGATCGGCGATTCGCTGTTCCCCAACGGCCTGTCGGCGGTGTTCGCGGTGATGATGACCGTGGTCTATGCGTTCCAGGGTTGCGAGATCATGGGCGTGGCGGCCGGTGAAACCGATCAGCCGGAAAAAAGCATTCCCCGCGCCGTACGCAACGTGGTGTTCCGCGTGCTGATTTTCTACGTACTGGCGATTGTCGTGCTGTCGGCCATCGTGCCATGGCAGCAGGCGGGTTTGATGGAAAGCCCGTTCGTGCAGGTGTTCGACATGGTTGGCATTCCCTACGCCGCCGACCTGATGAACTTCGTGATCCTCACCGCGATCCTGTCGGTAGGCAACTCCGGCCTGTATGCCTCGACGCGCATTCTGTGGGCAATGTCGAAAACCGGCATGGCGCCGAAAAGTCTTTCGCCATTGAGCAAGCGTGGCGTGCCATTGCGCGCCTTGAGCATCACCTTGTGCTTCGCGCTGGTGTCGCTGTTGACCAGTTTCGTCGCCGCCGACACCTTGTTCATGGTGCTGATGGCGGTGAGCGGCATGTCCGGCACCGTGACCTGGATTGTCATCGCGCTGGCGCAGTACAAGTTCCGCAAGGCTTATCTGCGTGACGGCGGCAAACTCAGCGACCTGAAATACCGCGCGCCATGGTTCCCGGTATTGCCGCTGATGTGCATCACGCTGTGCTGCTCGTTGTTCGTGTTCCTGGCCCTGGATGAAACCCAGCGTCCGTCGCTGTATTGGGGCTTTGGATTCGTTGCGCTGTGCTATGGCGCGTACTTCCTGATTCATCGCAAGCGTCAGGGCGTGTTGGCGCCGAGCTTGCCGACTGCCTGATTTCTTGAACTAAACACTTCCCCCCTGTGGGAGCGGGCTTGCTCGCGAAAGCGGAGTGTCAGTCACCATCAATGTTGACTGACAGGGCCTCTTCGCGAGCAAGCCCGCTCCCACAGTGTTTTTTGCGTACATGAAGATCCCTGTAGGAGCTGGCTTGCCAGCGAAAGCGGCCTTGAATCTTGCGTCAACATTGAAAGCGCCTTCGCCGGCAAGCCGGCTCCTACAGGTTGTGTCGCCATTTGTTCGAAGTTGTAACAGCCATCCCCGCAGCAAACCGAATTCAATCAATAAAACCTTTTAAAACAAAGTGTTAAACGATTGTTCAGTCCGTTACAGCTGAACTTTCTTCTAATTGCCGCCTTACTGAACACTCGTTTAGTATGGCCTCAAGTCGCATCACCTCAGACCAATCACAATAATTCGAGGATTCCCATGACCACTCAATCGTCGCTGCTCAGCCAGGTCGAAGCAGGCGTTGCCTGGATCACCCTCAATCGCACTGCCCAGCGCAATGCACTGGACATTCCGACGCTGAAAAACCTGCACACCTTACTCGACGGGTTCAATGCCGATCCAGCGGTGCGTGTGGTGGTACTGACGGGCAGTGGTCGCAGCTTCTGCGCTGGCGCCGACCTCGATGAATGGGCCGATGCCGAAGCCCGGGGCGCACTGGAAACCTACGGCTGGACCGAAACCGCCCACGCCTTGATGACCCGCCTGCACAGCCTGGAAAAACCGACCATCGCCGCCATCAACGGCACCGCCGTCGGCGCCGGGATGGACCTGACCCTGTGCTGCGACCTGCGCATCGCCGGGCAATCGGCGCGTTTCAAGGCCGGCTACACCAGCATGGCGTACTCGCCGGATGCTGGCGCCAGTTGGCACCTGCCACGCCTGATCGGCAGCGAACAGGCCAAGCGCCTGCTGTTCCTCGACGAATTGTGGGGCGCCGACCGTGCCCTGAGTGCTGGCCTGGTCGGTGAAGTCTGCGCGGATGATCAACTGTTGACCGTAGCCAGTGAACTCGCCGCACGCCTGGCCAGCGGGCCGACCTTCGCCTTCGCCCAGACCAAAAAACTCATGCGCGAAGGCGCCGAACGCAGCTTGCCCGAACAACTGCAGGCCGAGCTCGCCGCCGGCCTGTTGTGCGGCCGCAGCGAAGACGGCAACGAAGCCCTGCGCGCCGCCATGGAAAAACGCCCGGCACGTTTCGTCGGCCGCTAATCCGGCCTTCCACCGCCTTACACATCTTTTGTAGGAGCTGGCTTGCCAGCGAAGGCTTTTAGCCTCGTCCCCAATCTCTGTTAACGAACAACAGGTAGCACCATGAATTTCCAACTGACCCAAGAACAAGAAATGTTGGTGGACTCGGTACGCAGCTTCGTCGAGAAGGAACTGCTGCCCTATGAAGAGCAAGTCGACCGCGCCGACGAGGTGTCTCCGGAGCTGGCGGCGCAGATTCGCGGCAAGGCGATTGCCGCTGGTTTCTATGCTTTCAACATGCCCGAAGAAGTGGGCGGCGGTGGCCTGGATTACCTGTCCCAGGCGCTGATCGAGCGTGAACTGTCGAAGGTGTCCTGGGCGCTGCACGTGTTCGTCGCACGGCCGTCGAAAATCCTCATGGCCTGCACCGGCGACCAGATCAACGACTACCTGTTGCCGTGCATCCAGGGCGAGAAAATCGACTGCTTCGCCCTGACCGAGCCGGGTGCCGGTTCCGATGCCAATGCGATCAAGACCCGCGCCGTGCGTGAAGGCGACGACTTCATCCTCAACGGCAGCAAGCATTTCATCAGCCATGCCGGCCATGCCGATTTCGCCATCGTCTTCGCCGTCACCGACACCTACGAACACAACGGCAAAAAGCGTAACGCCGTGACCTCGTTCCTGGTCGACCGCAACACGCCGGGCATGACCATTCGCCGTGGGCCAAAGTGCGTGAGCAACCGTGGTTACCACACCTTCGAGATGTTCTTCGACGACTGCCGTGTGCCGGCCAGCAAAGTGCTGGGCGAAGTCGGCAAAGGCTGGGATGTGGCCAACGCCTGGCTGACCGCCGGGCGGGTGATGGTCGCGGCCAACTGCGTCGGTCAGGCCCAGCGCGCACTGGATGTGTCGTTGCAATGGGCGGCGGACCGCAAGCAATTCGGCCAGCCGATCGGCACCTACCAGGGCGTGTCATTCAAATTGGCCGACATGGCCACGCAAATCCGCGCCGCCGAACTGCTGACCCTGCACACCGCCTGGAAAATGGATCAGGGCACCATGACCGATGGCGAGGCCGGCATGGCCAAGCTGTTCGCCAGTGAAGTGCTGGGCCGTACCGCCGATGAAGCGGTACAGATTTTCGGCGGCATGGGCCTGATGGACGAAGGTCCGGTGGAGCGCATCTGGCGTAACGCGCGGATCGAACGGATCTGGGAAGGCACTTCGGAAATCCAGCGCCACATCATTTCCCGCGAGCTGCTGCGGCCGCTGCTGCGCTGATCGGACCGGAGAACAACCATGTCCCAGAAGATTCGTGACAACCTCAAACGCATGCTGGCGCCGCAACACGTCGCGTTTGTCGGTGGCCGCAGCATGGCGCGCGCCCTCAAGCGCTGTGCCGAGGGTGGCTACCAAGGGCAAATGTGGCTGGTCAATCCACAGCACGACAGCCTTGAAGGTGTGCCGTGCGTGCGCAGCGTTGCCGAGCTGCCTTGCGGCCCGGACGCCGTGTTCATCGCCACCAACCGCGAACTGACGCTGACTTGCGTGGCCGAACTGGCCGCCATCGGCGCCGGTGGGGCGATCTGCTACGCCTCGGGTTTCGCCGAAACCGGCGCCGAAGGCCAGGCCCTGCAACAGCAACTGCTCCAGGCGGCGGGCGACATGGCGTTGCTCGGCCCCAACTGCTACGGCCTGCTCGACTACCTGCACAGCTCCGCGCTGTGGCCGGTGGCCCACGGCGGTAAAGCGGTGGAGAAGGGCGTGGCGGTGCTGACCCAGAGCGGCAATTTCGCCTACAACCTGTCCATGAGCGACCGCTCGCTGCCGGTGGCCTACATGGCATCGGTGGGCAATCAGGCGCAACTGGGCGTGGCTGAATTGATGGACGTGCTGCTCGACGAGCCGCGAGTCACTGCCATCGGCCTGCACCTCGAAGGCCTGAAGAACGTGCCGGGTTTTGCCCGCGCCGCGCACAAGGCGCTGGAGAAGGGCATTCCGATCATTGCCCTGAAAACCGGCGTGTCGCAGATCGGTGCCGAACTGGCCTTGAGTCACACCAGTTCGCTGTCCGGCTCCGATGCACTGTACGACGCCTTGTTCGACCGTCTCGGCGTGATCCGCGTCAGCGGCCCGGTGAGTTTTGTCGAAACCCTGAAAGCCGCCGCATGCGGCAACCTGCCAATGGGCAACAGCCTGATCGCGCTGGCCTGTTCCGGCGGTGACGCCGGCCTGATTGCCGACTACGCCGAACGCAACGACCTGGGCCTGCCGAAACTCGATCAAGGGCAGGTCGGCGAACTCGCGCAAGTGCTGCCGAGCTACGCCAACCTGGTCAACCCGCTGGATTTCACCACGGCAATCTGGGGCGACGGCGAAGCATTGAACCGCATGCTCGACAGCGCGCTGCGCACCGAAGCCGATGCGGCGATGCTGGTACTCGACTACCCGTCGGAGTTCACCGGCGAGCGCAAGGAATGTGACCTGCTACTGGAGCTGTACTGTGCGGCACTGCAACGTCACGGCAAGACCGGTTTTGTCACGTCGGCGTTCCCCGAATTGCTGCCGGCCCATGCCCGTGAGCGTCTGCACGCGCAAGGCGTCGCGGCCTTGCAGGGCGTTGAAGACGGGCTGGCCGCGTGGGGCCGCATCGCCGGTTATCAGCGCAATCGCCAGGCCTTGCTGGCTTTGGGCGAATCGGCACTGGTGCCGCTGTGCCCGCACGCACTGGAAGGCGAGGGGCGCTTGCTCAATGAATGGGATTCCAAACAGGCGTTGAAAGCCTTTGGCCTGCCGACGCCAAACGGCGTATTGAGCACCCCGGAACAAGCCCTGAAGGATGCCGAATCACTGGGCTATCCGCTGGTCTTGAAAGCCGTCAGCGCACAGCTTCCGCACAAAACCGAGGCCGGCGCCGTGGCGCTGAACCTCAAGGATGGCGCGGTATTGAGTGCGGCGCTGGAGAAGATGCGCGCGAGCATTGCCGTTTACGCCCCGGGCGTAGCGTTCGATCAGCTGTTGCTGGAGCCAATGGCCAAACCGCCACTGGCCGAACTGATCGTGGGCATCAAACGCGAAAACGATTTCGGCCTCGCGCTGGTGATCGGTGCCGGCGGCATTCTGGTGGAATTGCTCAAGGACAGTCGCAGCCTGTTGCTGCCGACCACCGACGGCGCCATCCGCAATGCTTTGCTCAGCCTGCGCAGCGCGCCGTTGCTGCAAGGTTTCCGTGGTCGCGAGTCCGCAGACCTCGACGCCCTGGTGACTGCAATTCGCGCCGTGGCCGATTACGCCTGCGAAAACGCCGGGCAATTGCTGGAACTCGATGTGAACCCATTGTTGGTCGGTGCCCAAGGCACGACTGCGGTCGATGCGTTGATTCGCCTCGGCCACGAGTGAGGACATGAATATGCAAAGCAAAACCTTGACCGGTGGCCAGGCCCTGGTGCGTCTGTTGGCCAACTACGGCGTCGATACCGTGTTCGGCATCCCCGGCGTACACACCCTGGAGCTGTATCGCGGCTTGCCCGGCAGCGGCATTCGCCACGTGCTGACCCGTCATGAGCAGGGCGCCAGCTTCATGGCTGACGGTTATGCCCGGGTCAGCGGCAAACCCGGCGTGTGCTTCGTCATCACCGGCCCCGGCGTGACGAACGCCGCCACCGGTATCGGCCAGGCCTACGCCGACTCGATTCCGATGCTAGTGATTTCCAGCGTCAACCACAGCGCCAGCCTGGGCAAGGGCTGGGGCAGCCTGCACGAGTGTCAGGATCAACGGGCGATGACCGCGCCGATCACGGCGTTCTCGGCCGTGGCGCTGACCGCCGAAGACCTGCCGGAACTGGTCGCCCGTGCCTACGCGGTGTTCGACAGCGAGCGGCCGCGCCCGGTGCACATCTCGGTGCCGCTGGATGTGCTATCGGCGCCGATCGCCCGTGACTGGAGCAACGACGTGGTGCGTCGTCCGGGCCGTGGTCCGGCATCCGCCTCTGCGCTTGACCAGGCCGTGGCCAAACTCAAAGACGCGAAGCGACCGATGATCATCGCCGGTGGTGGTGCATTGAATGCCGTGCAGGAACTGAGCGAACTCAGCACACGTCTCGCTGCGCCACTGTTCACCAGCGTCGCCGGCAAGGGCCTGCTGCCACCGGATGCACCGCTCAACGCCGGTTCCTCCCTCTGTGTGGAGCCGGGCTGGAACCTGATCGCCGAGGCCGACGTGGTGTTGGCGGTCGGCACTGAAATGGCCGACACCGACTTCTGGCGCGAACGCCTGCCGCTCAAGGGTGAACTGCTACGCGTCGATATCGACCCGCGCAAATTCAACGATTTCTACCCCTGCGCAGTGGCGTTGCATGGCGATGCACAACAAACCCTCAGCGGTTTGCTTGAGCGCCTGCCATCGGACGTGCGTGATGCCGGCACTGCGATTGCCTCGGTTGCCGCGTTGCGTGAAGCGGTCAAGGCCAGCCATGGCCCGTTGCAGTCCATCCATCAATCGATTCTCGAGCGTATTGCCGCGGAGCTGCCGGAAAACGCCTTCATCAGCACCGACATGACCCAGCTTGCGTATACGGGTAACTACGCCTTTGACAGCCTGGCTATCCGCAGCTGGTTGCATCCGACCGGCTACGGCACCTTGGGTTATGGCTTGCCGGCGGGGATCGGCGCCAAGTTCGGCGCACCGCAACGGCCCGGTCTGGTGCTGGTCGGCGACGGTGGTTTCCTCTACACCGCCCAGGAACTGGCGACCGCCGTCGAAGAGCTGGACAGCCCGCTGGTGGTGCTGCTGTGGAACAACGATGCGCTTGGGCAGATCCGCGACGACATGCTCGGTCTGGACATCGAACCCATCGGCGTACTGCCGCGCAATCCGGATTTCGCCGCCCTCGGTCGTGCGTTCGGCTGCACCGTGACTCAGCCGCAAAACCTGACGGAGTTGCAGGCTGACTTGCGCCACGGCTTCAAGCGCAACGGCGTGACCCTGATCGAACTCAAGCACGCCTGTGCGCACTGATCTGTATTTCAAGGGGATGAAGCCATGCGCTTTTCCGATCTGACTCAACGAATCGCCGGCGACGGCGCCGCCGCCTGGGATATTCATTACCGTGCGCTAGCCTTGCGCGAGCAAGGCGCAGACATTCTGCTGTTGTCCGTGGGTGACCCGGATTTCGATACGCCGCAGCCTATCGTGCAGGGCGCCATCGACAGCCTGCTGAGCGGCAACACTCACTATGCCGAGGTGCGCGGCAAGCGTGCGCTGCGTGAAGCCATCGCCAAGCGTCATCAACAACGCAGCGGCCAAAGCGTTTCGGCCGATCAGGTCACCGTGCTGGCCGGGGCGCAATGTGCGCTGTTCAGCGTGGCCCAATGCGTGCTGAATCCGGGTGACGAAGTGATCGTCGCCGAACCGATGTACGTCACCTACGAAGCGGTGTTCGGTGCCTGCGGCGCCGTCGTGGTGCCGGTGCCGGTGCGTTCGGAAAACGGCTTTCGCGTGTTGCCTGAAGATGTCGCCGCGCGCATCACCCCGCGCACCCGGGCCTTGGCGCTGAACAGTCCGCACAACCCGTCCGGCGCGAGTCTGCCGCGCAGCACGTGGGCTGCTTTGGCCGAGTTGTGTATCGCCCACGACCTGTGGCTGATTTCCGATGAGGTCTACAGCGAATTGCTGTTCGACGGCGAACACGTCAGCCCGGCGAGTCTGCCGGGCATGGCGGAGCGCACGGCGACCCTCAACAGCCTGTCGAAATCCCACGCCATGACCGGATGGCGCGTGGGCTGGGTGGTGGCGCCGCCATCGCTGGCCGCGCACCTGGAAAACCTCGCGCTGTGCATGCTCTACGGTTCGCCGGATTTTATTCAGGACGCTGCGGTCATCGCGCTGGAAAGCAACCTGCCGGAACTGGAAGCCATGCGTGAAGCCTATCGCCAGCGTCGTGATCTGGTGTGCGACAGCCTGGCCGGCTGCCCCGGTGTGCGGGCGTTGAAACCTGACGGCGGCATGTTCGTAATGCTCGATATCCGCCAGACCGGGCTCAGTGCCCAGGCGTTTGCCGACCGTCTGCTGGATCGCCACGGCGTGTCGGTATTGGCGGGCGAGGCCTTTGGCCCGAGTGCGGCGGGGCATATCCGACTCGGTCTGGTGGTCGGCGCTGAACCGCTGCGCGATGCCTGCCAGCGCATTGCCCGTTGTGCCCAAGAACTGATGGAGGCTCAGGTTAATGCTTAATCACAACGCATTGTTTATTGATGGGCGCTGGCAAAAACCGTCGGGGCAAGGGATCGCCGAGGTGATCAACCCGGCCACCGAGGAAGTGTGCGGCAGTGTTCCGCTGGGTGATGAACTCGATGTAGAAAACGCTGTGGCAGCTGCACGCCGGGCATTCGCTTCATGGTCGCGCACGCCGTCCAGCGTGCGGGCCGGTTACATCAGCGCACTGGCCGGGCAATTGCGTGCCCGCGCAGATGAGATGGCCTCGGTCATCACCACTGAATTGGGCATGCCGGTGCAATGGTGTCGCTCGGTGCAGGTCGACGGGCCGATCATCGGCCTTGAGCAGTACGTCGAACTGGCCGGGCTGATGGACGAAGTGCGCGAAGTCGGCAATTCGCTGGTGATCCGCGAGGCAGTGGGCGTCTGCGCGTTCATCAATCCGTGGAACTACCCGCTGCACCAACTGATCGGCAAACTTGCCCCGGCCCTGGCCGCCGGTTGCACCGTGGTGGTCAAGCCAAGCCAGGAAACGCCGCTGCATGCCTTCCTGTTGGCGCAAATGATCGAGGACATCGGTTTGCCTGCCGGGGTGTTCAACCTGGTCAGCGGGCCGGGCTCGAAAGTCGGCGAAGCGCTGGCCAAGCATCCGGACGTGGACATGGTGTCGTTCACCGGCTCCACCGGCGCCGGAGTGCGGGTCGCACAAGCGGCGGCACCTTCAGTCAAGCGCGTATGCCTGGAACTGGGCGGCAAGTCGCCGTTGCTGATCGCCGAGGATGCGGACCTGGACGCGGCCGTGCGCTACGGCGTGCAGGACGTGATGATCAACTCCGGCCAGACCTGCACCGCGTTGACCCGCATGTTGCTGCCGGCCAGCCGTTACGCCGAAGCCGTGGAAATCGCCCTGCAAGAGACCCTGAGCCTGCGCATGGGCGATCCCCTCGACCCGCAAAGCTTCCTCGGCCCGATGTGTTCGGCCGGGCAACGGCGCACCGTGCTCGATTACATCAAGGTCGGCCAACAGGAAGGCGCACGGCTGCTGTGCGGCGGTGACACGCCGTCGGCGTTCGAGCGCGGCTTCTATGTCAGCCCGACGCTGTTCGCCGATGTCGACAACCGCATGCGCATCGCCCAGGAAGAAATCTTCGGTCCGGTGCTGTGCCTGATCCCTTATGCCGATGAGGCGCAAGCGGTGCAGATGGCCAATGACTCGCCATTCGGCCTGTCCAGCGGCGTCTGGGCCGGCAGTGCCGAGCGTGCCTTGCACCTGGGCCGGCAGATGCGCGCCGGTCAGTGCTTCCTCAATGGCGCGGCGTTCAATTATCAGGCGCCGTTCGGTGGCTACAAACAGTCGGGTAACGGTCGCGAATGGGGTGAGGAGGGGCTGAACGAGTTCGTCGAAGTGAAGGCGATCCAGGTGTGACGGCTGGCGATTCAAACGTTGTATGCACCGGGCCCTGGCCCGGTGTCTTGCGTGGTTTTGAACCGGTATTCCATTAGCTTTTATCAGGGGCAATGCAATGAGCGATAACAAAAACAAGATTACTCAAGCGAACCATGAATTCAGTTTTCCACGTCGAGACTTCTTGAAGTACAGCGCGGCGGCTGCGGCGATGGCCGGGGCGTTCTCCATGGGCCTGCCGTTTGGCGCTTTCGCTGAAGAAGCCAAGCCCAAACCCGGCGGCGTGTTGCGCCTGGGTCTGGCCGGTGGCAGCACCACCGACTCGAAAGATCCGGGCTCGTGGAGCGACACCTTCACCTTCGTCGGTTTCTCGGCGGTCTATAACACCCTCACCGAAATTGCCGTCGACGGCACCGCGATCCCGGAACTGGCCGAGAGCTGGACCTCGACCCCGGACGCGCGCGTCTGGACCTTCAAAATCCGTCAGGGCGTGACCTTCCACAACGGCAAGACCCTGACCGCCGATGACGTGGTGGCATCGATCCAGCATCACCTCGGCGAGAAATCCACCTCGGCGGCCAAGACCGTACTCGGTGACGTGGCCAAAGTCAGTGCCAACGGCAACGACAGCGTGGTGTTCGAGCTGCACTCGGGCAATGCTGACTTCTCTTACGTGGTCGCCGATTACCACTTGGCAATCATGCCCGGCAAAGATGGCGTGGCGGACTGGCAGGCCGGCGCCGGCACCGGTGGCTATCGTCTCAAGGACTTCGAACCGGGCGTGCGCATGACCCTGGAACGCAGCCCGGATTACTGGAAACCGGGACGGGCGCACTTCGCCAGTGCCGAACTGATTGCCATCGCCGACGGCGCTGCACGGGTCAATGCGCTGGTTACCGGGCAAGTGGATGTGATCAACAAGGTCGACCTGAAAACCGTCGCGCTGCTCAAGCGCAACCCGAACCTGGTCATCGAAGAAACCAAAGGCGCCCAGCACTACACCTTCCCGATGCTCACCGACAGTCAGGCGTTCCAGAACAACGACGTGCGCCTGGCGATGAAACACGCGATCAACCGCGAAACCCTGCTGGCCTCGGTGTTGCACGGTTATGGCCTGGTGGGTAACGACCACCCGATCCAGCCCGGCAGCCGCTTCATTAACACCGCGCTGGAACAACGCACCTACGATCCGGACAAGTCGCGCTTCTACCTGAAAAAGGCCGGTCTGGATTCGCTCAAGGTGCGCCTGCAAGCCTCCGACGCGGCCTACACCGGCGCCGTGGACGCCTCGGTGTTGTTCAAGGAACAGGCGCGTGCCGCCGGGATCGACATCGACGTGGTGCGCGAGCCGGCCGATGGTTTCTTCTCCAACGTGTGGATGAAACAACCCTTCACCACTTCGTTCTGGTACAGCAGCCTGACCGCCGACCGCATGTTCAGCATCGGCTACGCCAAAGGCGCGGCGTGGAACGAAACCCACTGGGACAACCCGCGTTTCAATCAACTGCTCAACGCCGCTCGCGGCGAAATGAACGACCCGCTGCGCCGCGAGATGTACAACGAAATGCAGGCGCTGTGCCGGGACGAGGGCGGGGCGATTGTGCCGCTGTTCGCCAGCTCCGTGGCGGCGCGTTCCAACAAGGTCGTTCATGGCGGGCAAACCGCACCCTATGGCGAACTGGATGGCCTTCGGGTGATCGAGCGGTGGTGGCAGGCGTGAAACCGGGATCTATCGAACGGTGAAGATCAACTGTGGGAGCGGGCTTGCTCGCGAATAGAGTCTGTCAGCTGACTCAGTTGGCGACTGACACGCCGCTTTCGCGAGCAAGCCCGCTCCCACAGTAGACATTTAGTGTCTTCAAAGGCGTGCCCAATTCAAGGAACTGCACGATGAGAAGTATTTTCAAGCTGTTGGGACAGCGCCTCGCATTAGGCCTGCTGTCCCTGTTCGCCGTTTCAGTGATCATCTTCCTGGCCGTCGGCATGCTCCCGGGCGATATCGCCCAGGCGATGCTCGGCCAGTCGGCCACCCCGGAAACCGTGGCGGCCTACCGTGCGCAACTGGGGCTGGATATGCCGCCATTGACCCGCTTCGGCCACTGGATCTGGCACTTGCTGCAAGGCGACCTCGGTGTATCGCTGGCCAACCAGCGGCCGATCGCTGAACTGGTCGGCGCGCGTTTGGGCAACACCTTCAGCCTGGCGCTGTTGGCGGCATTGGTTTCTGTGCCGTTGGCCTTGTTGCTGGGGATGCTCGCCGCGTTGTACCGCAACAGTTGGTTCGACCGTTTGCTCAACACCTCGGCCCTGAGCGCGGTGTCGTTCCCCGAGTTCTTCGTCGCCTACATTCTGATCCTGGTATTTGCGGTGAAGCTCAACTGGTTCCCGAGCATTTCCAACCTGGCGCCGGACGCTTCGCTGGGTACGATCCTGCAGCGCTCGGTGCTGCCGGTGGCGACCCTGAGCCTGGTGGTGATCGCACAGATGATGCGCATGACCCGCGCCTCCCTGATCAACCTGTTGGCCAGCCCCTACATCGAAATGGCCCGGCTCAAGGGCATCAGCCAGTCGCGGATTATCTTCCGCCACGCCTTGCCCAATGCCCTGGCACCCATCGTCAACGTGGTCGCCCTGAACCTGGCGTACCTGGTGGTCGGTGTGGTGGTGGTCGAAGTGGTGTTCGTCTATCCGGGCCTTGGCCAGTTGCTGGTGGACTCGGTGGCCAAGCGTGACATCCCGGTAGTCCAGGCCTGCAGCCTGATCTTTGCCGCGACCTACATCCTGCTCAACACCAGCGCCGATGTGCTGTCGATTGCCAGCAACCCACGCCTGATGCATCCGAAGGGGTAGACCATGAGCCTGTTAAAACAAGTGTGGCGGGCGCCGTTGAGCGCCAAATTCGGGTTGTCGATGATCTTGCTGTACGTGCTGGTGGCGGTGTTCGCGCCGGTATTGGCACCGTTCGGCGAAACCCAGGTGGTGG
Organism: Pseudomonas sp. GW821-FHT01C01; assembly: GCF_059422645.1. NCBI lineage: Bacteria > Pseudomonadati > Pseudomonadota > Gammaproteobacteria > Pseudomonadales > Pseudomonadaceae > Pseudomonas > Pseudomonas sp. GW821-FHT01C01. The sequence continues at coordinate 28,332 of NZ_JBWKXF010000047.1, forward strand.
GTGAGGGCTTCGCGCCGTGGAGCGGGCAGTTCCTGTTGGGCACCGATAACCTGGGGCGTGACATGTTCAGTCGCCTGGTCTATGGCGCGCGCAACACCCTGGGCATTGCCTTCCTGACCACCGTGCTGGCGTTTCTGCTCGGTGGCTTGAGCGGTCTGATCGCGGCGATCAAGGGCGGTTGGGTCGATCAGGGCCTGTCGCGGGTGGTGGATATCCTGATGGCCATTCCGCAACTGATCTTCGCCTTGCTGATTCTCAGCGTGGTCGGCACCACGGCGACTTCACTGGTGTTGGTGATTGCGTTGCTGGATGCGACCCGGGTGTTTCGGCTGTCGCGGGCCGTGGCGATGAACGTGGTGGTGCAGGACTTCGTCGAAGCTGCGCGCCTGCGCGGTGAAGGCTTGTGGTGGCTGGTCACCCGCGAAGTGTTGCCCAACGCTGCCGCGCCGCTGATTGCCGAGTTCGGCCTGCGCTTCTGCTTTGTGTTCCTGTTCATCAGTGCGCTGTCGTTCCTCGGCCTGGGCATTCAACCGCCCACCGCCGACTGGGGCAGCATGGTGCGTGACAACGCCGTACTGATCACCTTCGGCGACATCAGCCCGTTGCTGCCCGCCCTGGCCGTGGCGTTGATCACGGTCAGCGTCAACTTCGTCGTCGACTGGATGCTGCACAAATCCAGCGGCCTCAAGGAATGCTGAACATGACGACCACAAAACCTTTGCTGGAAATCCGCAACCTGCACATCGAAGGCCACTACGAGGATGCCTGGCACCCGCTGATCAAGGGCATCGACCTGACCCTGCAACGCGGCGAAGTACTGGGGCTGATTGGCGAGTCTGGCGCGGGCAAGTCGACCCTCGGCCTGTCAGCCATGGGCTACACCCGCGACGGCTGCCGGATCACCGGCGGCTCGGTGCACTTCGATGGCATCGACTTGCTCAATGCCAAGCCTGAAGCCCTGCGCAAACTGCGCGGCCTGCGTATTGCCTACGTGGCGCAGAGCGCAGCAGCCTCGTTCAACCCGGCCCATCGGCTGATCGATCAACACGTCGAAACTGCCGTGAAAAACGGCGGCATGAGTCGCGACCAGGCCATGCGCGACGCGGTGGAACTGTATCGGGTACTGCGCTTGCCCAATCCCGAAACCATTGGCCAGCGCTATCCGCATCAAGTCTCCGGCGGCCAGTTGCAGCGAGTCATGACCGCCATGGCCATGGCTTGTCACCCGGACCTGATCATCTTCGACGAACCGACCACCGCGCTCGACGTCACCACCCAGATCGAAGTGCTCGCCGCCATTCGCGATGCTGTCGCGACCTACGGCAGCGCGGCGATCTACATCAGCCACGACTTGGCGGTGGTGGCGCAAATGGCCGACCGCATCATGGTGCTGCGCCACGGCAAGCTGGTGGAGGAGGCCGAGACCCGCCAGATGCTCGGCGACCCGCAGGAGGACTACACCAAGTCTTTATGGGCAGTGCGCAGTTTCCGCACCGAACCCAAGGCCTTACCGCAACAGGAACAGCCGCTGCTGGAACTGCGCAACAGCTGTGCCAGTTACGGCCAGCAACCGGTGCTGCACGACGTTTCCATGAAGCTCTATCGGGGCCAGACCCTCGCGGTGATCGGCGAATCCGGCAGCGGCAAAAGCTCCACGGCGCGGCTGATCACCGGTTTGTTGCCGCCGACTTACGGCCAGGTGTTGTACGACGGCGAAGCCTTGCCGGCGGACTTTCGCCAGCGCAGCAAGGAACAACTGCGGCGCATCCAGATGATTTACCAGATCCCCGACACCGCGCTGAATCCACGTCAGCGCATCGTCGATATCATCGGCCGGCCGCTGACTTTTTATCTGGGCCTCAAGGGCAAGGCCATGCGCGCCCGGGTCGCCGAACTGCTGGAGATGATCGAACTCGACCCGGCCACCTTCATGGAGCGCCAACCCCGGGAATTGTCCGGCGGGCAGAAACAACGCATCTGCATCGCCCGGGCGCTGGCGGCCGATCCGCAACTGATCATCTGCGATGAAGTGACCTCGGCACTGGACCAACTGGTGGCCGAAGGCGTATTGAAATTGCTCAACCGCATCCAGCAACAACTGGGTGTCGCATACCTTTTCATCACCCACGATGTTGCTACTGTTCGGGCGATTGCCGATGAGGTATTGGTGATGCAACGGGGCAGGGTGGTGGACCACGGCTCGCGCAGCCAGATTTTCACCCCGCCACATCAGGACTACACCGGGCTGCTGTTTTCTTCCGAACCGCAAATGGACCCCGACTGGCTCGACCGGTTGCTGGCCGCACGCGCTTCCAAACCTACTACCGATACGCTGGAAAAAGTCTAAGGAACCACCATGAAAGTACTGATCGTCCACGCTCACCCGGAGCCGCAATCCTTCACCGCCGCCCTGCGCGACCAGGCTGTCGCCACCCTCGAAGCCCAGGGCCATGAAGTGCAGGTCAGCGACCTGTACAAAATGAACTGGAACCCGGTGGCCAGCGACGCCGACTTCTCAAATCGGGAAAACCCCGAGTACCTGGTCTATGCCCTGGAACAACGCCTGGGCGTGAAAAGCCAGTCGCTGGCGCCGGATATCCAGGCCGAACTGGACAAGCTGTTGTGGGCCGACCTGTTGATCCTCAACTTCCCGATCTTCTGGTTCTCCACCCCGGCCATGCTCAAGGGCTGGATCGATCGGGTGCTGGTGTCCGGCATCTGCTATGGCGGCAAGCGCTTCTATGATCAGGGCGGTCTGGCCGGCAAGAAGGCGCTGGTGACGGTGACCCTGGGCGGGCGTGAACATATGTTCGGCGAAGGTGCGATCCACGGTCCGCTGGAAGACATGCTGCGGCCGATCCTGCGCGGCACGCTGGCGTACGTCGGGTTTGATGTGCTGGAACCGTTCGTGGCCTGGCATGTGCCGTACATCAGCGACGAAGCGCGCCAGCAGTTTTTGGTTGATTACGGCCAGCGGCTGCAACACCTGAGTGATGACCAGCCATTGGTGTTTCCGAAGTTGGCGGAGTTTGATGAGCAGCTTTATCCGCTGATGTAGATAAGCAACTGCCAGCTCCTGATTGAAACAATGCCCCATCGATTGATCCCCTGTGCGAGCACAATCGATGGCCTCTTGAATGAGCGACGTACCTGCTCCATTAACGGAAGTTTTCATCTCTAATCGATGCCAATTTGTTTTCCAGTGTGGACCTTGTTTGTCGCATGGGTGATATGCGTTGCTGATAATTTTCCGCTAGTTGCATGAATCTGCCACGGTCTCGGTTAGGATTAACGTGACTCCCCTGTGAAGCAATCCAGTCAAGATTGGAGATACTCAGCTTGTCGCTAAAATGACTACTGGTTTCTTCATAGAAATGTTTAATGGTATTAGTTTCTGATATTTTAAATTTTGCTTTGCTTTTTATGAATCTATTTAGTGGGTTTGGTAGTTGGCTGGAGTCTATTCTGCTATCTGAATTGATAGCGTCTGCCGCAATGTCTTGCAAGGAGATTTGTTGTGATTTTAGAGGTGGTGCGTAGGAGTTACTTTTGTCCGCTTTAAAGGTTTTCTGCAATAGTTCTTCAGTTGTGTCGAGTTCCTTTAATATTATTTTCATTTCCCTTCTTGCACGCATCGCCTGCACTATTGTTATTTCCGGCCGCATCTTAAAAGTTGTGCCATCTATCTTTATGGTTCGTGTAAATAGTGCTCTGAAGAAAGCCGATGGCGATTTTCCATCTGGGTCGCCTTGATTTACAGGATCTCCCAAGCAATACGCATACGAATTCAGCCCGCCTTTTCCAAACGGACTCAAGCTATCCGGACTATTAAACCGCATCAACACCGGATTAAACGCCCGATACCCATTCCCCAACAAGTAATGCCCGGTCACCGGGTCCGGTTGTTCACCGTTGAACCCCAGCAAACTGGTCAGCCCGCTTTCGGTGGGGCGATGGCCGTAGGGGGAATACGCGATGGGTTGTTTCTGGTTTGCCTTGAGCGTATGCAACACCGAACGTTGCAGGTCTGTCGCCAGCAGGGTCGTAACAAGCCCACCGTTGTGGCGCTGGTGCTGGGCCAGCAGCAAGTCACCGTGCTGAACAATGGAGTGCCCGACCGCACCTTGTACCTCGGTGGCCAGGCGGCTTTTGCAGTAGAACCGCTGAAGCTCTGGGGTCGCTGATTGGGCGTGGCCGATCAGGCGATCAAGCGGGTCGTAGCGGTACTGGCAGAGCAGGGTTTGCTGTGGGGATGGCATAGGTCGCGCTCCTGGTGTTCAGAAACTGTCAGGGCTCAAGTATCGACTTGACTGATTCGGGTGGGTACTAGCAGAACTGATAGGAGAGGGGGGCATCCAAGAATGCCTGACTGACACAATTCCCCCCTGTGGGAGCGGGCTTGCTCGCGAATGAGATCTGTCAGTTGACCCAGATGGCGACTGACACACCGCCTTCGCGAGCAAGCCCGCTCCCACAGTTTGATTTTCAGTGCGTTCGAATCCCCGCGCCATTGTTCTGAATACGCAAACACTGATGTCGCCGAGAATGGAATTGTTGGTGCAGTGGTGGACTTGTAGCCTCCATTACGCCGAACACCACGATCTGCCTACGATCGAGTGGAGCCCGGGCCAGGGCTCATCAAGACGTCATACCTTGTTTTCGGCCTCATGCCCCTTCGGGGGATTGGCGCCTAATAAAAATAAGGAAGGCAGGTATGAGTATTCGTGCATGGGTTTGCGCAGCAACCCTGTTCGCGCCCGTTCTGGGTGCGGACGTCATGTTCCCCTCAATGGCTTGCGCCGCGGACGATCCTATGGGTTCGCTGGTGCGCAATGTGTTCGGCGACAGTCTTGAGCGTGAACACGGCATCAAGATCTATGGCTGGGGCCAGGTGGGTGTGAGCTACAACAACAACGGCACGGATGACGTCAGCAAACAAAGCTTCTTCACTACCGATGAAGGCTTCAACCTCAACCAGTTCGCCCTGGCCGTGGAGAAAAAACCCAAGAGCAATGTGGTCGGTCGTGTCGGACCGTTTCCCGGGCCGATGCCGCAAGAAGCCGACTGGGGTTTCAACGTCACGGCGCTGTACGGCAAGGACGCGCGCTTCTTCAAGACCTACGGCTGGGATGAAGACCTGAGCGTCAATCGCAACAACAAGGCCGAAGATCCGGCGTTGACCATTGCCCAGGCGTACGCTGATTTTTACTTCCCGGTGCTCGGCGGTTCGGATCTGATGATCGGGATTTTCCACACGCCGCTGGAAAACGAAATCGGCTTCGCCTTGCCATCCCCGGCACCGACGGACTTCTACTCGCATACCTATTCATTCATGCACGGCCCGGCCAAACATGCCGGTGCGCTGTACTCGTTCAAACTGCCTTCGAAACCGGGCGAAAGCATGCTCGGCTTCGAACTGGGCGTGGTCCAGGGCTGGAACAACCTGCAGGATCCCAATCACTCGCCAGACGTGATCGCTAACGTACGCTGGCGCTCGGCGGACTTCGGCACCTGGATCGACTGGGAAAACATCTACGGCAACGGCGCTGGCGACAGCTTCGCCGAATGCAGTTGCGGCTCGCCGCTGCCGGCGGGCACCAAGGATGACGACTACAAGCGCCTGGCGTCTTATCTGACCCTTTCGCAAGTCATCGATCCAAACAACCGCGTGGCGCTGGAGTTGAACTACGGCAAGCAGGAGCAGGGCGCTTTCGCCGGGTTTGCCAACAAAAAAGACGCCACCTGGTACGGCACGGACGTTAACTGGTACCACAAGCTTAGCGAAAACCTGATGTGGAACAGTCGCGCCGAGTGGTTCTACACCGACGCCCCGGTCCACGTGATGATGGCCAACATCGACCCGCACACCGGCATTCCCGATCCAACCTGGGGCAGTTTCTACGGTGTCACCACCAACCTGGCCTGGACACCGACACCCAACGTGCGCCTGCGCCCGGAACTGCGCTACGACATCCATTCAGGCCCCGGCCGTGATGCCTATGCCGACGGCGAAAAGGATTCACAAGTGGTCGCGTCATTCGACGTCAGTTTCTTTTTCTAAACGGATTTCCCTGCTTTACCCCAGACCCTGCGTGATGGCCCGGCCACACGCGGCGACCCTGTTCGTCCAGGCTTTTGGAGTACTTACATGACAGACAACAACGATAAGAACCTGTTTGGCCGCGACTTCTCACGCCGTGATTTCCTGCGCGGCACCGGCGTCGCTGCCGGTGGCGTGGCGCTGTCCAGCCTGCCGTTCAACTTTGCCATCGGCAGCGAGCGGGTGATCAAGCTTGGCTATGTCAGCCCGCAGACCGGGCCGTTGGCGCCGTTTGCGGCGGCCGACAACTACATCATCGAGTCGCTCAAGCAAGTGCTGAAGAATTCGATCAATGTCGCGGGCAAGGCCTATCGACTGGAGGTCATCGTCAAGGACAGCCAGTCCAACCCCAACCGCGCGGCGGAAGTGGCGAGCGAGCTGATTCTCTCGGACCAGGTCGACCTGATGCTGGTGTCGTCGACCCCGGAAACCACCAACCCGGTGTCCGACCAATGCGAAATCAACGAGATTCCATGTATCTCCACCGTGGCGCCGTGGCAGCCGTGGTTCTTTACCCGTGGCGGCAAACCGGACCAGGGCTTTGAGTGGACGTACCACTTTTTCTGGGGCCTGGAAGATGTGATCGGTACTTACAGCGCCATGTGGGGGGCGATGCCGTCCAACAAAGTTGTCGGCGGTCTGTTCCCCAACGATGGCGACGGCAATGCGTGGGGCGACCAGAAGCTCGGTTTCCCGCCGGTACTGGCGCAAAAGGGCTTTCAACTGGTCGACCCTGGCCGCTTCCAGAGTCTGACCGACGATTTCTCCGCGCAGATTGCCGCGTTCAAAAAGGCCGACGTCGAGATCGTTACTGGCGTGGTCATCCCGCCGGACCTGAGCACGTTCTGGACCCAGGCCCGGCAGCAAGGCTTCAATCCGAAAGCCGTGTCGGTGGGCAAGGCATTGCTGTTTCCGACGGCAGTCGAGGCATTGGGCAAGGCCGGCAACAACCTGTCGACCGAAATCTGGTGGAGCCCGACGCATCCGTTCAGCTCGTCATTGACCGGCGCCAGCGCCGGCCAATTGGCCCAAGGCTTTACCCAGGCGACCGGCAAGCAGTGGACGCAACCGTTGGGGTTCGTGCATGCCCTGTTCGAACTGGCCGTGGACATCCTCAAGCGCACCGAAGAAATCGGCAACGCCCAAGCGGTCCGCGATGCCTTGCTCAAAACCAACCTCAACACCGTGGTTGGCCCGATCAACTGGAGTGGCGGGCCGGTGAAGAACGTCGCCAAGACACCGCTGGTCAGCGGCCAGTGGCGACTGGGCAAGGACAATAAATACGACCTGATCGTGACCAGCAATGCCACCGCGCCAGCGATTCCGCTGGGCGGCGAAATGCAGGCCATTACGTATTGATCGCGCAAAAGGACACCGGTGCACCATGCAACAGCCACTTCTACAAATGACCGATGTGCACAAAAGCTACGGCGAGGTGAAGGTCACGGATGCCATGAGCCTGAGCCTGCAACCGGGTGAAGCCCTGGGCATTATCGGGCCCAACGGCGCGGGTAAAAGCACGTTGTTCAACTTGATCGCCGGTGGCGTAGCGGCCGACAAAGGACAGATCCATTTCGAAGGCCGCAACGTCACCCGCGAACCCGTGTTCAAGCGCTGCCAGCAAGGCATTGGCCGCTCTCATCAGATTCCGCATCCGTTCGTGAAAATGACCGTGTTCGAGAACCTGCTGGTGGGCGCGACCTTCGGTGCGCGGCTACGTGACAACGAAGCCAGCCAGTGGTGTGCGCAAACACTGGAGCTCACCGGCCTGATGCGCAAGGCCAACGTGCTGGCCGGCTCACTGACCTTGCTCGACCGCAAACGCCTGGAAATGGCCCGAGCCTTGTCGACCCGACCGCGCCTGTTGTTGCTCGACGAAATTGCCGGAGGCCTGACCGAACCGGAATGCCTGGCACTGGTGGAAACCATTCAAGGCATCCACAAGTCCGGCGTCGCCATCATCTGGATCGAGCACATCGTGCATGCCTTGCTGGCGGTGGTCAGTCGCCTGACGGTGATCAACTTCGGTGCCAAATTGGCCGAAGGCGAACCGCGAAGCGTCATGGCCGATCCACGGGTCCAGGACATCTACATGGGCATCGGGAGCTGACGCATGCTGACCATCGAAAAACTCTGCGCCGGCTACGGTGATTTTCAAGCGCTGTTCGACATCAGCCTGACCCTGGAACAGGGCGAAACCGTGGCGATCATCGGCTCCAACGGCGCGGGCAAGTCGACGTTCCTGCGCTCACTCGCCGGGCTGATCAAAAATCAGCCGGGCGCCATCCACTTCAAGGGCCAGGCCATCGGTGACCTGGCGGCCAATCAGGTGTTGGAGCGGGGCATCGCGCTGGTGCCGGAAGGCCGCAAGCTGTTTCCCTCGCTGACGGTCGAAGAAAACCTGTTGATCGGTGCCTACAGCAAACGCCCCGGTCCATGGACCCTGGCGCGGATCTATCAGCTGTTCCCGGTGCTGGAAAAACTACGCAAGCGTCCCGGCACTGCGCTGTCCGGCGGCCAGCAGCAAATGGTTGCGATTGGCCGGGGCCTGATGGCCAACCCGCATTTGCTGTTGTGCGACGAAATCAGCCTGGGCCTGGCACCGACGACGATCAAGGACATCTACGCTGCGCTGCCCTCGATCAAGGCTGACGGCACCACGGTGATTCTCGTCGAGCAAGACATCAATCAGGCACTGAGTGTGTGTGACCGCTTCTATTGCTTCCAGGAAGGGCGCGTGTCCCTCACCGGTCGGCCTGGGGATGCGGACAAAGCGCAAATCAAAGCCGCGTATTTCGGGATCTAGATATGGAATGGCTCAATACTTTGCTGCAAGGCATGTTGCTCGGCGGCCTGTACGCGATGTTCGCGGTGGGGTTGTCGTTGATGTTCGGCATCATGCGCCTGGTCAATATCGCCCATGGCGATTTCATCGTCCTGGCGTCGTATCTGGCACTGATGGTGGTCAATCATCTGGGGTTCAGCCCGTTGGCGAGTCTGCTGATCGTGGTGCCGCTGATGTTCTGTTTCGGCTATCTGCTGCAACGGCTGTTGCTCAACCGCACGCTGGGCACGGACATCCTGCCGCCGTTGCTGGTGACGTTCGGCCTGTCGATCATTGTGCAGAACGTGCTGCTGGAATTCTTCAGTGCCGACAGCCAAAAACTCGCTCAAGGAGATCTGGAGGTGGCCAGCGTCGGCATTGGCAGCCTGAGCGTCGGCGTGATGCCGCTCATTGTGTTCTGCAGTGCACTGCTGATCATTGGTGGCCTGCAATTGCTGTTTTACAAAACATCGTTGGGCCGGGCGTTTCGCGCCACCTCTGATGACCAGCACACCGCACGGCTGATGGGCGTCAACAACGCGCACATTTTCGGCCTGGCCATGGCGCTGGCGATGGCCGTGGTGTCGATTGCCGGCGTGTTCCTGGCGATCCGCACCAGTTTTGATCCTACGGTCGGGCCGGCGCGGCTGTTGTACGGCTTCGAAGCGGTGATCATCGGTGGCCTGGGCAGCCTGTGGGGCACGTTGGCCGGAGGGGTGATTCTCGGCGTTGCGCAAACCCTGGGGGCAAAAATCGATCCCGGCTGGCAAATCCTCGCCGGTCATCTTGTGTTTCTGCTGATCCTGGTCGTGCGCCCGCGTGGCCTGTTTCCCCGGAGTGTCGACTGATGAATGCCTTGAACAACCCCGCGCTCAGGTTTCGCGTACAACGCACGACCACCAGCAGCACCATCGGCCTGTCGTTGCTGGGCCTGTGCGTATTGATCTTGCTCAGTGCACCCTTGTGGGCCGACCGGGCGAGCCTGCGCCTGGTGGTGGAGTTCGCCTATTACCTGGCATTGGCGCAAATGTGGAACTTGCTGGCGGGCTACGCCGGCATGGTCTCGGTAGGGCAGCAGGCCTTCGTCGGTTTGGGCGGCTATCTGCTGTTTATGCTGGCGAGCCAATTCGGTGTGCCGCCTTTGGTGGCGGTGTTGCTTTCAGGCGTGTTGGTGGCGCTGTTGGCGATTCCCACGGCGCTGATCGTGTTTCGTCTGCGTGGCGCCTACTTCGCCATCGGTACATGGGTGGTGGCGGAGGTCTTCCGTTTGGGCCTGGCGCAGATGAGCAGTCTGGGTGGCGGTTCAGGGCAAAGCCTGCCGGCGGCGATTGTGCGGCAGATCGGCAATGACCGGGACGGACGTGAAACGCTGATCTATTTCACTGCGCTGGCCATCGCCATTGCCGCCGTGGCAGTCGTGTTCTTTCTGTTGCGTTCACGTCAGGGCCTGGCACTGGCATCGATTCGTGATTCTGAACCAGCGTCCGGCAGTCTCGGGGTGGATACGTTCCGTACCAAGCTGATGGTCTATGTACTGGCCGCTGGTTGCACGGGTGTGGTCGGGGCGCTGATCTTCCTGCAAAAACTGCGCATTTCCCCGGACGCTGCGTTCAACCTGCAGGACTGGACGGCGGTGGTGATCTTTATTGTGATCATCGGTGGCATCGGCACCCTGGAGGGACCTTTGATCGGTACGCTGATTTACTTTGTGCTGCGCGGTTGCCTGGCGCAGTACGGTGCGGTGTACATGATTATCCTCGGCGTGGTTGCGGTGGTGATGATGCTCAAGGCTCCGCAAGGGGTGTGGGGACTGATCAGCGAACGCCTGGGCTGGCAGGTTTTCCCCATGCAGCGCCGGTTGTCCGTGTAGGAGCGAGCTCGCTCGCGATGGACGTTAACGATGATGCGGATAACCTGACTCACCGCGGTGCTCTCTGGATTTTCGCGAGCAAGCTCGCTCCTACAGGCAGGTTTTCTCACTGGATATGGAGCGACAGGCTAACCTCGCTGTTGCGACAAGAACAAAAGCCGCCAGAGAACCTGCCCCCATGGATCGTTTACTCAGTGTCGAAGCCTTTGTGAGGGTTGCTGAAACCGGCAACTTCGCCAAGGCGGCCCAGCAACTGGGCGTGACCCGCTCGGTGATCACCCACCGCATTCAGCAACTGGAACAGTTCATCAACGCGCCGCTGTTCCACCGCAGCACGCGCCATGTACGGCTTTCCGAAGTGGGCGAGACCTACTACAAGGAGTGCGCCGACATGGTCGCGGGTTTCAACTCGCTGACCGAGCACATGCGCGAACAGCGGGCCAAACCCACCGGCAAATTGCGTGTGCAGATGCTGCCGGGGTTTGCCATCGGTCACTTCGGCCGCATGCTGGCCGAGTTCACGCGGTTGTACCCGGACATCGAAGTGGACGTGATCGTCAATGACCGGGTCGTCGACCCCATCGAAGAAGGTTTCGATGTGGCGTTCCAGATGTTCCCGCCCATGGCCGAAACCCTGATCGAGCGCAAGCTGTTCAGCGTGCGCCGACTGTTCTGCATGTCGCCCGATTACGCCGGCGAATTCGGCGTACCAACCCATCCCCAGGAGTTGCTGCAACACAAGATCGCCTTGTACGAAGGCTATCCGTCGCGCAACCGCTGGATCTTCACCCGCGACGACGAGCAAGTGGAACTCAGCCTGCCGGGCCAAGTGCGCTCGAATTCGGTGCATTTGCTGCGCGATTACGCGCAAACAGGGGTGTGCATTGTCTGCCTGCCGACCCTGGTGGCCAGCGATGACTTGCTCAGTGGCCGCTTGATTCCGGTGCTGCCGGAATATGCGTTGTCCTCTTTCAACTTCTCGGCGGTGTATCCCGCCACCCAGCGCCGGGCCTTGAAGGTCCGTACGTTGATCGACTTTCTGGTGGACAACTTCGGCGATGAGCCATGCTGGGACAAGCCCTTGCTGGAGCGTGGCTGGGTCCGCTGAGTCAATACACGAACCCTGTAGGAGCGAGCTTGCTCGCGAAGCTTTCCAGTGCGCCGCGTGCATCCAGACAGAACGTGTTTTCGTTAACGTCCATCGCGAGCAAGCTCGCTCCTACAAGGGTTGCTCTGACGCCAGTGTTTGCGTTTCGCAAACACTGTTGTCGCCGGTCCTCTAATTGTCCGTCGAGCGGGTGCGACGTACTGTTGGCTCACTGTTACTACAACAACAAAACGGTGAAAACCATGAGTAGCGCTGCAATCGAAACGGTCTTCGGCTCGCTGGACAACTACACCAAAGGGTCGGTTGAAATCATCAGCGGCCAAGCCAGCCACTACGCCTTTTCCAACATTTTCGAAGTGGCGGATAAATCCCTCCCTTATGAAAAAGTCGTGGTCGGTTTCAATCTCGGCTACGTCGTCGAAACCCTGCGCGCCGAAGGCCAGTCGCCCTGGTACACCGCAACGCACGATGAGTTCGCCATCGTCATGGACGGTGAGGTTCGCGTGGACTTCCTCAAGCTCGATACGCCGTTGACAGCCGGCGAGGGCACGCGCCTGGCCGGTGAAATGCCGGCGGGCAAACCGATGGGTTATGTGTTGCTCAAGCGCGGCCATCAGTGCCTGTTGCCAGTCGGCACCGCTTATCGCTTCGAAGCCAGCCGCCCGGGTGTGATCCTGCAGCAGACCATCAAAGGCCCGTTGTCGGTCGAGAAATGGGCCGACATCTGCTTCAAGTGATCTGCCGCGCCCGACCGCCCAATCCACAAAAACCAAAGGAATCCCGTCATGGCCATGCTTGAAACCGCTGCCGACACCGCAAACTTTGCCGACGATGAAGTCCAGGCCAGCGCTCCCCACGCCATTACCGGCTACTGCTCATTCAAACTCGGCGCCTTCGAGCTGTCGCGCGACGAGTACTTCGCCCGCATCACCTGGCCGGCCAAAGGCCAGACCCGTTCGCACCTGATCCCGGTCGACGCCTTCCTGCGCGCCATGATGCGCGACGTGGCCTGGGGCTTTTTCTATGGCTGGGTCAACTTTGACCACGTCATTGGCACCCGCAACTACTACGGCAAGGTTGACCTGTACGCCGGCACCTTCAACGGCACGCTCAAGGCGGCCGGGGTCAATTACACCGAAAACTTCGAAACGCCGCTGATCATGGCCACCTTCAAGGCCATCCTGCGGGACTGGACCAACGCGACCTTCGACCCCTTTGCCGCTCCGGAAGAAACCGGTAGCGCATTCGGGCGCAAGAACGGCAACAACATCGAAGCCATCGAGCGCTCGCGCATCGCCACCAAACGCATGCCGGGCCTGAAGGATGACTCGCCGCTGCGTGACGACCTGCCGGTCAATCGCCAGTTCATCGATGTGCCGCAGGACGAACCGGAGGTCCATGCCGCCGAAGGCTTCGAAGGCGAACTGCACGCCTTCAACCTGTTCAAGTACCTGTCGCGTTCCGACGTGACCTGGAACCCGTCGGTGACCTCGGTGTGCAAGGCCAGCCTGTTCTGCCCGACCACCGAGGAATTCATCCTGCCGGTGTTCCACGGCAACGACCGCATCGAATGGTTCTTGCAGATGTCCGACGAAATCATCTGGGACGTCGGCGACAAGGACGATGGCAATCCCCGGGCGCGCATCACCATGCGAGCCGGCGACATCTGCGCCATGCCCGCGGACATCCGTCACCAGGGCTACTCGACCAAACGCTCGATGCTGATGGTTTGGGAAAACGCCACGCCAAACCTGCCGCAACGCTACGAAAGCGGTGAACTCAAGCCGTATCCGATCGAGTTCTAGGACCTGGTGTCCGGCCCGGCTTCGCGCCGGGCAAAGCGCTCAAGAATCAATTCGTCAAACACTGCGCCAGCCGCGCGGTGCGAGGAAACCATTATGCAAAATCAGCTCTATATCGATGGCCGTTTCGTGGATGCAGTCGCCGGTGGCACCATCGACGTGGTATCGCCCCACGACGGTTCTTTAATCACCCGCATCGCTGCCGCCGAAGCCGCTGACATCGACCTCGCGGTCGCCGCAGCCAAACGTGCGTTCCCTGCCTGGTCTGCCTTGGGCGCCGCCGAACGCGGACGCCTGTTGCTCAAACTGGCGGACAAGATCGAAGAGTGCGGTGAAGAACTGGCGCAGCTCGAATCCCTCAATACCGGGCACCCGATCCGTGACTCCCGTGGCCTCGACGTGCCGCGCACGGCGGCGTGCTTCCGTTATTTCGGCGGCATGGCCGACAAGATCGAAGGTTCGGTGATTCCGGTCGAAGCCGGGTTCCTCAACTACGTGCAGCGTAAGCCGATTGGCGTGGTGGGGCAGATCGTGCCGTGGAACTTCCCGCTGATGTTCACCAGCTGGAAAATGGGGCCGGCGCTGGCGGCGGGCAACACCATCGTCATAAAGCCTTCGGAAATCACCCCGTTGTCGACCTTGCGCATTGTTGAGCTGATGACGGAAGTCGGCTTCCCCAAAGGCGTGGTCAACGTGGTGCCGGGCTACGGTCATACTGCCGGACAAGCGCTGGCAGAACACCTCGACGTGGGCAAGATTGCCTTTACCGGTTCGACCGCCACCGGGCGTCGGATCGTCGAAGCCTCCCGGAGCAACCTCAAGCGCATCCAATTGGAACTGGGCGGCAAGGGCGCGAACATCGTGTTCGAGGACGCCAACCTGGACGCGGCGGTCAACGGCGCGGCCTGGGCGATCTTTCACAACCAGGGCCAGGCCTGCATCGCCGGCTCGCGGCTGATTCTGCACAAAGACATCGCTGACCAGTTCCTGGAGCGTTTCATCGCCCTGGCCAAGTCCATCCGCCTGGGCGATCCCTTGGACCCGGAAACCGAAATGGGTCCGCTGACCTCGGCGCTGCACCGCGACCGGGTATTGGCGTACATCGACATCGCGATAGAGCAGGGCGGCAAGGTCCTCGCCGGCGGCAAGGCTCCGGACGATAAAGCATTGGCCAATGGATTTTATGTCGAGCCGACAGTGGTCGAGGCCAAGCCCGGTGACCGCGTTTTCCAGGAAGAAGTCTTCGGCCCGTTCGTCACCGTGGTGCGCTTCAGCAGCGACGAAGAAGCGTTGGCCATCGCCAACGACTCTGAATACGGACTAGGCAGTGGCCTGTGGACACAGAACCTGAGCCGCGCGCACAAAATAGCCGACGCAATTCACGCCGGTATGTGCTGGATCAACTGCTACAAACGGGTCAACCCGGGCAGTCCGTTTGGCGGTGTCGGTCAGTCCGGCTATGGCCGGGAAATGGGTTTCGAAGCGATCCACGATTACACCGAAGCCCGTTCGGTCTGGGTCAACGTCGACGCCAACATCCCTGCGTATTACAAACGCTGAGGCCAGTCATGAATCCTTTTGTTTATCAAAGCCTGCCGACCCGTGTGGTGTTCGGCTGGGGCAAGCTTTCGGCACTGGCCGAGGAAATTGAACGACTGGGTGCGCGGCGCGCGCTGATCCTGACTACGCCGGAACAGTGCGGGCTCGGCGAACAGGTCGCCGCGTTGCTCGGTGATCGTGCGGCGGGTGTTTATCCAAAAGCCGTGATGCACGTTCCGCTGGAAGTGGCGCAAGCGGCGCGCATTGAGGCGGCGCGGCTGGACGCCGATTGCTGCGTGGCCATTGGCGGTGGCTCGACCATCGGCCTGGGCAAGGCGATTGCGATGGATTCCGGCCTGCCCATCGTGGCAGTGCCGACCACCTACGCCGGTTCAGAGATGACGCCGATCTATGGCTTGACCGAAAACCGCCTGAAAAAAACCGGACGTGATATTCGGGTTTTACCCAAGACCGTGATCTACGACCCGCAATTGACCCTGACCCTGCCCACGCAGATATCCGCGTGTTCGGGCATGAACGCCATGGC
Organism: Pseudomonas sp. GW821-FHT01C01; assembly: GCF_059422645.1. NCBI lineage: Bacteria > Pseudomonadati > Pseudomonadota > Gammaproteobacteria > Pseudomonadales > Pseudomonadaceae > Pseudomonas > Pseudomonas sp. GW821-FHT01C01. The sequence continues at coordinate 44,122 of NZ_JBWKXF010000047.1, forward strand.
CCATGCCGTTGAAGCGCTGTACGCCCAGGATGCCAACCCGATCATCGGTTTCATGGCCGAAGAGTCGATTCGCTCGCTGGCGCAGGCATTGCCGGGTGTCGTCAACAATCCCGATGACCCCGAGGCGCGCAGCCAGGCGTTGTATGGCGCGTGGCTGGCGGGCATTTGCCTGGGCTCGGTCGGCATGGCTTTGCACCACAAGCTCTGTCACACGCTGGGCGGGACGTTCAATCTGCCTCACGCACAAGCACACGCCATCGTCTTGCCCCACGCCGCGCATTACAACCGCGAAGCGGCGGCAGGCCCACTGCAACGGGCCGCACGTGCACTGGGTGGGCGCGAAGCGAGCGAGGTCGGTGCCTTGTTGTACGCGCTGAACCAGAAACTGGGTATTCCACTGGCCCTGGCGGACATCGGCTTCCCGGCGAACGGCCCGGCCGAAGCCGCGCAAATCGCTTGTGCCAGCCCTTACTACAACCCGCGGCCGTTCGAACAAGGCCCGATTGAGGCGTTGTTGAACCGTGCCCTGACAGGTCAGGCCCCAGCCTGATCTGCCAGACACTTTTATCCTCGTCGGAATAACAACAATGACCGATCAAGACAAAGCCATAGAGTCACTGATCTCCCAACAGGCAGTGAACAGCTTCAACGATGCGCCGAATGCGCGTTACAAACAGATCATGCAAAGCCTCGTGAGCCACCTGCATGCGTTTGTCAGCGAGGTCGAATTGACCGAACAGGAGTGGTTCGAAGGCATTCGCTTTCTGACCGACACCGGGCACAAATGCGATGGCCTGGTGCGTCAGGAATTCATCCTGCTGTCGGACACCCTTGGCGTTTCGATGCTGGTCGACGCGATCAACCATCGCCACAGCGCAACCGCCACCGAAACCACCGTGTTCGGGCCGTTCTACATGGATGGCATGCCGGATCGCGAGTTCGGCGAAAACATGGCCTTCACTCCCGGCGAAACGGCGCTGGTGCGCGGGCGCGTGGTCGACATTCACGGCAATGCCCTGGCCGGTGCGGTACTGGACGTGTGGCAGACCGCCGAAAACGGCATGTATTCCGGACAGGACACCGAACAGCCTTTCGGCAACTTGCGCGGGCGTTATCGCACCGACGCGGATGGCTGCTTTGCGATTCGCACCATTGTCCCGGTGGCCTATCCGATACCGACCGATGGCCCGGTAGGGCGCATGCTGGATGCCGCCAACCGCCATGCGTGGCGGCCAGCTCACCTGCATTTCATGATTGATGTGCCGGGCTATCGCAAACTGGTCACGCACCTGTTCAACCACGATGATCCGTATCTGCAATCCGATGCCGTGTTTGGGGTGAAACAGTCGTTGCAGGTGATCTATGAAGACCTGAACACCCACGACGATGTGTCCGCCAGGCTGGGTATGGACGTGCCGTTCAAGCGTGCGTGTTATGAATTTGTCATGGAGTCAGCGTGAATCATGGGCCAGTTCTTTGCGGTATTTGCCACTGACCATGCGGATTGCCAGACACTGCGCCAGCGTTTGCGGCCCAGCCATCAGGCGCATTTGCGTGCTACTGGAGACCATCGAGTGGTGGTGCGGCTCGGCGGTCCGATGCTTGACGATGCCGGCGCGGCGATGAATGGCACGTTGCTGGTGATCGAGGCGGGTAGCCTGCCGGAGGTGGAAGCGTTCATGCAGGACGATCCCTATGTCCGGGCCGGATTGTTCGCCAGCCTTCAGATCCGCCCCTGGCACTGGAGCCTGGGTAACCCGGAACTGCGCGGTTTTCCATGATCACCATTCCTTTATGCCGACTCGACGACATCGCCGACGGCGGGGCGCTGGGGCTGCCGCAACACCAGCAATTGCATCCCGCCGGGCTGGTGGCGGTGCGTCAGGGCGAACAGGTGTGGGTGTACGTCAACCGCTGCCCGCATTTCTCGGTACCGCTGGACTTCAATCCGCAGCAGTTCTGCACTTATCGCAGCAAGGTCTTGATGTGCGCCCATCACAGCGCGATGTTTCGTTTCGACGACGGGCACTGCATCGACGGTCCGTGTAAAGGCGCGCAACTGCAGGCCGTGCCGGTGCGTTGGGTCGACGACCGACTGGTCATGGAGATTGGGCCCACCGCCGGTCAGTAACCGGGTGGCTGACAGGGGCTGATCTAAACTCCTGTTGGGGGTGAACCACGTTCATCCGGAGGTCATCATGAAAAAATTGTCACCCATCACTCTGTGCCTCGCATTGTCGGTTTTGAGTGCCCCAGGATGGGCACAAACGGTGGTGCCGATGAAAGGGCAAAGTTCGCAACAAACCCAGGCCGACATCAACGAATGCAACAGCATCGCCGCCAGCCAAAGCGCCTCGACGACTTCCACGCCTTCGGGCGGGCGGGTCAAGGGTGCCGCTGTGGGGGCCGCCGCCGGTGCGACGGCTGCCCAGGTGCGCGGGAATCAGCATGATGAGGCTTATGATCGAGTCGACGATGACAGGAAACAGGACTATCGCCAGAACCGCGCCAAGGAAACGGCAGCGGCCGGCGTCGTGGTCGGTGGTTCACGTCAGCGCCAGGAACGCCGGGAGCAATCGAAAACCACCCAGACGAACACCGCGACGGCTTACACCAGCTGTTTGCAGGGCAAGGGTTACCAGGTCAACCCTTGATGCAGGAGCGAGCTCGCTCGCGATGGTCGTCAACGATAACGCTGGTTGGCAGGTGCCCCGCGGTGCTCTCCGGTTTATCGCGAGCAAGCTCGCTCCTACAGGGGGCATTGGTCGCCGGCGAAAACACAAACTCTGTAGGAGAGAGCTCGCTCGCGATGGTCGTCAACGATAACGCTGGTTGGCAGGTGCTCCGCGGTGCTCTCCGGTTT
>NZ_JBWKXF010000048.1:0-45335 GCF_059422645.1 Pseudomonas sp. GW821-FHT01C01
TGCTTCGCAGCCGGACGCAGCCTTCGGCAGCTGCTACAAGGAAGGCGTAGCGTCTGGGTTCGCCTGACTGATCGGCAATAGGCCATTGCCACAACGCAATCAGTAGCAGCTGGCGTAGCCTGCGTCCGGCTGCGCAGCAGTCGTAAAATCAGCGTTCGCGGTACGTCAGAGAGGTCGTGCAAGCCGGATTTACGACTGCTTCGCAGCCGGACGCAGCCTTCGGCAGCTGCTACAAGGAAGGCGTAGCGTCTGGGTTCGCCTGACTGATCGGCATTAGGCGAGAAGGGCCGCTTTTGACTGTGAATGGGCCAGGTTTCAGGCTTTCGCCAACCACGCCTGCTGGCGAGCACGAACAGACATGGCGGATTCGCCAACCAGTTCGGCATAGACACCTGGAGCCGTGGCGCCCTCAGTGCTTATCAAAAGAATCCGTGACTGAGCGTCGATGCCGACTTCAGCGGCAAGGCTTGGCGAGTTTGTGATGCGTATCAGGCCTGCAAGCCCCGCAACGGCCGATTCACCTGCTTCCAGTGGAATGTCCCGCTGGCTGCCGGCCGCGAGGCGACGCATAGCATTGACCGCTTCGTGGTCTTGAATCGTCATGAAAAAATCGATGCTGGGTTGCAGGAACCTCCAGGCCAAGGGGGACGTTTCGCCACAAGCCAGGCCGGCCATCACCGAGTCCACCGAACCCGTGGCCCTGGCAGCTTTCCCCGCTATTACACTTTGGTACAGGCAGTCCGCCTGCTCCGGCTCAACGACAATAAACGTCGGTCGCTGCTCGCCTTGAAGCTCCCAGAGATAGCTGGCGATACCCGCTGCCAGACCACCGACGCCGCCCTGGAGGAATACATGGGTAAATGCCAGGCCGGTTTCGATGATCTCGGCTGCGATAGTGCCGTAACCCTGCATCACGTCGCGGGGGATGTCCTCGTAACCCTCATAGGAGGTGTCGGAAACCACTCGCCAATCGTTCTTCCGGGCAAGCGCTGCCGCGTCCTCCACCGACTCATCGTAATTGCCGCTGATCCGTATGATCTCGGCACCGTAGGTGGCAATCGCTTGCTCACGTTCGATGCTGACGTTTGCATGCAAGACGATGACGCATCGACACCCGACACTCTGGGCCGCTGCCGCCAATGCTCGACCATGGTTGCCGTCAGTAGCACTGATGACAGTGAAGTCGGCGAGTGCCGAACTGTATTGTCCCGAAAGCAATCCGTGGGGCTCGAAGCGCTGATCCGGGAATTCGCGCAAGATCAGACGAACCAAAGCAATCGGCGCGCCCAACGCCTTGAAACTGCCCAACCCCGAGCGCTTCGATTCATCTTTTACAAGAAGGTCTGCAATCCCGAGTTCTGTGGCCAGATCAGGCAGCGAGTGCAACGGCGTGCTGCCATGGTTAAGTCGCGACCACTGCGACAGCCATGCACTACTCTCATTGGCTTTCTCGACGCTCATGATGTTTTTCAGGGAGTCGGGATAGGCCTGGAATTTTGCTTCAGGGTTGGCAATCAACATAGCGGTTTCCTTTTGGCAAAGCAGGGCCGTCGCCACCGGGGCTGGCCGGTGGCGGGTGAGTTTTTTGGGGAATTACGGGTGAGTGCTCAGTCTATGGACGACTACATCGAGGAGCACTTTTGCGCCATTGAGCAGTTGATCGTCGTCGGTGTGCTCGCGAGGGTTGTGGCTGATGCCTGCACGGCTCGGCACAAAAAATCATCGCTGAGGGTGCAATCCTGGCGATCAGCTGTGCGTCATGGCCTGCACCTGAAGTCATACCCATCATCAAAGGTGCTCGACTACATGGGGCATCTGCTGAGCGCAATGTGCCAAAAATGTTGCCGATGCGATCAACCTGAATCTGCAGGCCAAGTTCCTTCATCCACGCAACGACCTGATCACGCCCCGTTTTTTCTGCATCGGTCAGCGCAATGCGGGTACGACCGCCGTTCACCGGATCAGTACCTACCTCGCCTAAAGCATGGATTTGCTGAAGCAGCACTGGACCGTTGAGGCGAAGATCAGGGTATTTGCTCATGTAGCTCTCCGGGTGCTACGGACGGCCGATAATGCAGCCCACTTGTGAGTTGGCTATGTTTGATGGGTAAATTTTATTTCAATCCAATGCACTATTTTCTTGATTTCTAATCGGTAAATGAATTTTTATTCCGATTTAATCGATGTTAGCGACCTTTTATTCAGAGCCAACGACAAATGAGCCTTGATCATTTTGATTTCGCACTGCTCGAAGCCATCCAGGAGGACGCTACGACCTCGCAGCAGGACCTGGGGGCTCGGGTAAACCTGTCCTCGGCTGCCGTGAATCGCCGTTTGAAGAAGATGAGCACGGATGGCGTCATACGAAAGACCGTGGCGCTGCTGGACCCGGCCCATCTGGGATACAGGCTCACGGTGGTCACAGAAGTAGAAGTGGAAAATGAACGCCTGGATCTACTGGATGAGATGAAGCGCGCATTCCTGGCCTGCCCACAGGTCCAGCAGTGCTACTACGTAGCAGGTGAGTGCGATTTCGTTCTGATCATGTCGGTCAGGAACATGGAGCAGTACACGGAACTGACCAGAACGCTTTTCTTTGAGAGCAATAACGTCAAGCGATTCAAGACATTGGTTTCGATGAGTAATGTCAAGGTAGGACTCAACATCCCGACAACGGTCGGGGAGAGCTGAGGGCGATCAGCTCCTGACCAGGGTCGGTCTTGAACGTGATCTGTCCGGAACAATTTAGTTGGGCACAAAGGTCGTTTCGCAGTCAGGTTTCGTCCTTTAGCGGGCGTGGTTCTCAGGGGGGCCATACCGTAACCTCCCGATCAGAGTCCTTTCAGGAAGCCCAGTAGCAACTCATTGACCTCTGTCGCGCGCTCTTGCTGTATCCAGTGGCCGGCATCTTCGAGGATATGACACCCGCGCAGTCCCGGCAGTGTCTGCGCGAAGGCTTCGATTTGCCGCGGGGAACCCGGAAACCTCAGTACGTCATCGCGCTGCCCGGCAATGAACATCGACGGCTGCCGGATAATGCAACCGCGCCAAGGTGCCAGCAGCGTCCATGAGCGCGTTATGTTGCGGTACCAGTTCAAGCCGCCGCGAAATCCGCTGCGGGTGAATTCGCGGGTGTAGTAGGCAATATCCTCACGGCTTAGCCAGGCTGGCAGGGTTTCGGGCTCGATCATCCCCGCCAGGAAGCCCTGGCCCGGCTGCAGCAGACCGAACATCGGCCGATCAGGCCCGTCCCCCGAGCCACTGAAGTAAATGCGCCGGAGCGACGACTCGACGTCCCTTTCCAACTCGGCCTCGGCCACACCCGGCGTCTGGAAATACTGGATGTAGAAGTTGCTGATTCCCCGGGAGGCAAGTGCGCTCAGGAACTCCACGTGCCCCCGTGGCGAAAAGGGAACGCTCATGCCGACCACTGCGCGGAACAGATCAGGTCGCAGCAATGCTGCGCTCCAGGCCACCGGCGCGCCCCAGTCATGGCCGACGATCACGGCTTGCTGTTCGCCGAGTGCGTTGACCAACTCGACCATGTCGCCTACCAGGTGGAGCGTGGTGTAGGCGTCGAGTTCGGCCGGCGCATCTGTGCCGCCATAGCCGCGCATGTCGGGCGCTACCGCTCTATAGCCGGCGGCCGCCAGTGCAGCAAGCTGGTTGCGCCACGAGTACCACAGCTCCGGGAAACCGTGGCATAGCAGGACCAACGGGCCGGAGCCTTGCGTTGCTACCTGCATGCGGATGCCATTGATGTCGAGCATTTCGAGGTGTGGTTCGTTCATGCGCGCTTCCTGCAATTCAAGCGATGGACCCCAGCAACCGTGGCAGACTCGCCAGAGCCAGCTGCTTGCTGACTGAGAGCCGATGCAGCTGTGCCAGTTTCTCGGTGTCGGTTTCTTGCAGGCCCCTGACTACCGCAGTCTGAAAGTACAAGCGCGCCTGCTTGATCCAGCGGGCCAGGCCTGCGTGCTCTCCCCAGCGTAGTTGGTTACCCAGGTAGACTGCCCAGATTCTGATCCAGTCCGTGGGGACGCGAGGCGCAGGGACCATCATGCAAAGCGCGTTCATTTCCGCTTGATCAGCCAGGTGGCTTTCCACATAAGCGATCAAGGCCGCGCTAAACACGGGTTGGCAGCTGCTTACCATCAACAGGTTGATCTTGCCGCCGTCGAACACCTTCATTTCAGGGAGTGACGGGATTGCACTCGCGCTGCAATCAATGTGCAGAGCATTTGGGCTCGTGGCGATACTGCCCTGGTCGAGCACGATGCGCGTTGGCTCGATAACCCGCACCCTTCCCAGGCGCACGATGTTGTCGATGCGTCGAAGCTCACGTAATTCCGCCTGTGTGACGGTGGCGCAGCGGTAAGCAGTGGGTTCGACGGACTTGTCTATGCGCAGGAGCTGGCCCGCCGCCTCAAGCCTGGAGAACAGGTCCGGGATCGAGTCTGCGGCTGCGATGGCCTCAAATTGCGCCGTGAGGCCGCCGATTGTTCGTTCGAAACTGTCGAGACCAGGTTGCACATTGGCCCGGTCTATCAACCATGGATCGCTCGGCATGATCCAGCAGATTTTTGCGGGCGCAACACCGTTTTGCAGTAACCACAGGCAAGCGTCGATCCCGGTCTTACCCGATCCCACCACTACGTAGCTGGAGTAGGGGTGCTGAATCTTCGGCAGGTTGTTCAGTGGCATGCATTGCACGCCGGGGTCCACCCTGTACTTGGGCGGGTGGGTCGAGGGAACTGCCGTCTGGGCATGGGTGGCATCTACCACCTTTTTGTGCACCTGGATCTGATGGTTTACGCCGCTGACCAGCGAGGTAAAACGGTGGTCGTCAATGCGGTCGCCGGTGTAGTTACACAAGGGAAAGTAACGGACACGACCTGACGGCAGAAACTGTTGATTCATCACCTGGTCGAAGTAACTCACCACTTCGGCGCCGGAGGCTAGCTCATACAAGCCCTCATTCAGTTCCGACTGGTCTTTCGCTCCGCTGCCCAGTTCGCGTGAGTTGACGCCATAGCAGGCCGAGGGCTGGTGCAACCGGACGAACGGGTAGGCATCGTTCCAGTGCCCGCCTGGTCGATCGTGTCGATCCACCATCACGATGCGTGCATTCGTTTCCTTGAGTAGCGTATCGACGAAAGCCATGGCCGTCGCGCCAGCACCGATGATCAGGTAGTCGGTTTCGATCAGATTTTCGTCCATAGGGTTTCGCCTTCCTGAAGGTTGCCTCCCGCTCAACCTCAGTAGATTAGCCACCTGTACCGGGCGCAATAGAATTTATGCTCCTCACACACATAACCAATGGAATTAATCGCTGTAGCCTGAGTGACGACTCAACAGTCGTTCCTGGTTTTGCTGTTTCGATCCCGTCCCGGCTCCGGGCAGACCACTGCCGCTCTGCAATTCACTGCTTGTAGCCAATCTGCCGCAACAGGTTCTTGCGCCACAGGATGTCTTCATCGCCTTCAATGTCTTTGGCACAGAAGCCATCCACCACGCCCAGGATCGCTCGCCCTTGTTCAGTCTCTGCGAGAATCACTTCGGTTGGATTGGCTGTTGCACAAAAAATACGGCATACCTCTGGAACCATTTTTAGGGTGTTTAGCACGTTCAGCGGATAGAAACCGTCGCCCAGGAAAATGATGAAGCTATGGCCTGCGGCAATGGCTCCCGCATTCTTCTGTGCAAGTTCAATCATTGAGATGTCGGTGCCAGACCATCGCACCAGGCATTTGCCAGAGGCCTCACAAAAGGCCACGCCAAACTGGATACCTGGCACGGCATTGACCAGCGCTTCGTGGATGTCCTCGACGGACTTGATGAAGTGCGTCTGGCCCAGAATGAAGTTCGTCACATCCGGCTTGTCGATTTTCAACGTGATGAGTTGCATCTCAAACGCCTCCTTCCACGATGTTGCTACCAGAGTCCGGCAACAAACCAAGCATAGCTACTCATTTGTTGTTGCTCCGTCCACTGACTGCTTTTGGCTGTGGATTCAACCGGGGGATTTGTGATTCATCGGTCATGCAGGATCGGGCGTTATATCACCGTGGACCTAGCGAATGCCGGTACCCGCCATGGTCTCTGGCACCCACTGCGCCGTCGATAGCGGCTCGATGTAGTGGATACCGCCATGAGGGCCGACCACGCCATTGATGTTATAGGTGCCAAGCGACAGGTCATACGTCATGAAAGGGGTGGCATCCGGGACCTGCTGGTCATAGCTCTGGCTGAAGAACGCGAAGGAGCCACGGTAAAGCTGGCCACTGGTGTCGTACTGATCGGAGGCCAGAGCGGCCCAGGTATCTTCATCCAGGTAAAAACGGCGCTTCTGGTAGATGTGCTTTGCCCCAGGCTTGAGGTTGCCCTCCACGACGTAGACCCGGTGCTTTTCCCAGCGTACGAAATCCGGGGCAATGAAGTTTGGCGTGGTCAGCGATTTTGCATCGCGAACGTAGGTCAGTTTGTAGGTGTTGTAGGGCACGATCATTTCTTGCTTGCCCACCAGCGTCCAGTCATACAGCTCCAGTGCTCGGGCGGTACCGGGGTTGGGTGTGTCGTAGGCCAGGATCGAAATCTGTTTGACGCGGCGCTGGGCAGGCATGTACTGCCAGGCGCGGCCAGGACGCTGCAGCGGGTTGGCGGCGTTCTTGAGCATGATCGACTCACCGGCCCGGCGCGCAGGTCCGGTGTAGGACAGTTTCATCTGATGATAAATGTCGGAGTTGTTGAAGGGCTTCGACAGGTTCTCGTAAATCGGGAAGGAGACGAATGCCTCGCCGGTGACCGCCAGGCTCGGCACACCCGCCGAGTCGACGTTCCAGGAGTCGTACTTGGAATGGATGTTGACGCCCTGGTAGCGCAGCAGGAAGTTCCACATCGCTTCGGCGCCTGACTGCGGGATCGGGAACGGCACTCCGGGCATGACATTGTCGATGGCTATCCCGCCATTGAGGGATTTGGCGTTAGTGGCATTAGTGCGACTGTTGTCCAGTATCGCCTGGGGGAGCGACGCGGTGCGGTGGGTTGGATACACGTCGATGCGGTAGCCAGGATAGCGTTTGGCTAACGCGACGGTGGTGGCGGTCAGCATGCCTTTGTACGAATCGACGTTCTTGCCGTTAATCACCAGCAGCGGTTTTTCGCCTGCAAAGGGGTCCGGGCGCATGCTGTCGCCGGCCTTGAAACTGGCCGGGGCGGTGGTCAGGCCACCGTTGTAGGGCGGAATGGAGCCATCGGCATTGCCGGCCTTTTCAGCACCTACCCACGTCAGGCTGGTGCCCAGTCGGGCGGCTTCCTGACCCGATACATAGGCTTGAGCATCAATGGCCAGCGCCATGAAGAGTGGGGCAGCCAAAAGACTTTTCACGAATTTCATATTGTTATTCTCCTGCCTGGCGTACCCGGCAACTCGTGACTCAGGCGCAGCGGTCGCATCCGTCGGCTCAAGCGCCAACAAGACCGGTTCAATCGCCAGAGGCTTTTTCATGACTGCCATTAAAGAGCCCCCGAATCGGGGGCGCTTTTCATTCGACGACAGTCTCTTGGCTATTCATGACAGGCCCGGAATTACCCTCGCAGGCAAGGTGGCTGTGGTTGCCCCGGACAGCTTGCAAACCTGCACCACAAGCCAGTTCTTCTGCCTGGAACAAACCGGGTGTTTCGAAGGTATTGGCGCGGCAGGTGAGCGTGACAATCGCTTGGCTGTATTTCCCTGAGGAATCATTAAGTTACTAAATGGTCATAACCATATGGCTAATCGCTGTCCGGATGAAAACTTCGAGCAGCCACAACCATTCCAAATCTCTGACGTTTAGGACCTTCATATGAATCGCGCAATCATCATGATCCTGGCCATTTTCAGCTCCTTCCTGTTGGGAGGCTGTGCCCCTCACTGGGATGATGGAGAAAGGTATGGCGGATATCACAACCATGATCATCGAGGTGGTTACTACCAAAGGGACGACGATGATCAAGGCTATAACCGCCAATATGATCGTCGTGACTATGATCGACGTGACTATGATCGCGATCACCGTCGCTACCGCGATCGCGACGACAACGACGACTGATGCATCAACGTCCTGGAAAGGTGGGGATTGGTTGATCAGCTTCCGGCCCCACTACCTGGACAACCTCTCTTGCCTGGTAGCAATGGCATAGGACGACGGTGCGGCGAGGCGTTGTTTTTTGGTAATGCTGGCTTAATTCTGATTCGTTGATATCGCACGCTCTCTGCTGCGTAAGGCAGCCGGGAACGTGCGTTCAACCGATTGTTTGTATTATTTCCGACGACTACACTGCAACCCCATGAAACGCTATCTGCGGTTTTTCCTCATCTTCATGATCAGCCTGGCGCTTCCCCTCAGCGGGATGGCGGGCGTTCAGGCAGCGGCAGAACCGTGCCCGATGAAGACGATGGGCATGGCGATGATGGACGACATGGGGATGGACTGCTGCAACGATATGAAAAGTCCTTCCGAGCACGGCAAGCCTTGTAAGCCGGGCCAGGAATGCAAGACGGGGGGGATGCTGCAAGTCTCGATCTTCAAACCTCCTGTAACGATCTTCAGCCCCGAAGTGATTTCATTTTTCAGCGACTCCCTGCCCGTACAGACCCCGTCCGGGGTATGGCGACCCCCTCGCGTTTGATTCCTGCACCTCATTGAGCCTTATTCCGCATTAGCGGGATGGACTGGCTGTGCGCATGTCTTTTGATGCGTGCAGTGGATGATTACAGGAATCGTAAACATGAACTCCAAGTGCTATTGCACAGGTTGGTCCCTTGTGGCTGGCCTGGCGGCAAGCGTACTGGCATTGCCGAGCCTCGCCGCCGCATTGACGCTCGATGAAGCGTTGCGACTTGCCGAAACCAATGCGCCGTCGCTGACCGCACAAGACGCCAAAATTCAGGCTGCCAGCAGCGCAGCCATTCCAGCCGGTGAGCTGCCTGACCCAAAGCTGCTACTGGGTGTGCAGAACTACCCCGTGGGTGGTCCTGATCGCTGGAGCATCGACCAGGACTTCATGACCATGCAAATGGTCGGGGTCAGGCAAGAAATGCCGAACAGCGCCAAGCGCAAGGCGCGCATTGAAGTTGCCGATGCAGCTGTGGATCGAGCAACTGCGGAGCGTCGCGTTGAGCGATTGAACGTTCGCCAGTCCACGGCATTGGCCTGGATCAGCAGCTATTCAATTGAACGTAAAGATGCGCTGTTCCAGGACTTCTACAAAGAAAACCGCCTGCTGGCCGAGACCGTCCGAGCGCAGATTGCCGGTGGCCGCGCTCAACCCGCCGATGCGGTAACGCCCAGGCAAGAAGCGGCTCAACTGGCAGAGCAGCAGGACGATTTGATTCGTCAGCGATCACAGGCCCGGGCAGCCCTCAAGCGCTGGATTGGCTCCGCCGCTAACGACAAACCTGTGGGCCGCTTGCCTGAATGGCCTGTCGATACCTCAGACTACTCCCATAAGCTGCAACACCATCCAGAGTTGGCAGCCTATGCGCCGATGACCCGCGAAGCACAAGCCAAGGTTCGGGAAGCAGAAGCGCAGAAGCAGTCGGACTGGAGCTGGGAACTGGATTACCAGCACCGTGGCCGTGAGTTTGGCGACATGGTCAGCGTGCAGCTTTCATGGGACCTGCCGCTGTTTCCTGACTCTCGCCAGAACCCCAAAATTGCAGCTCAACAGGCTGAACTCAGCCAGCTTGAGGCCGAACGCGAGGCCCTGTCACGCGAGCATACCCAGCAACTGGAGAACGAACTGGCTGACTATGAGCGCCTGAATCGTGCCGTGCGTCGAAACCAGGAAAGCCTGTTGCCGCTGGCCAGGGAAAAGGTAGAACTCAGCATGGCCAGTTATCGTGCCGGCAACGGCGATTTAACCGCCGTGATTGCCGCCCGACGTGAACTCATCGAAGCGCGACTCAAACAGATCGACGTGGAAGAGCAGCGGGCACTGACCAATGCGCGTCTGTATTTTGCTTATGGGGAGTCCAGCCAATGATCCTTAAAAAATGGAACGGGGCATTACTGGTGGGCATCTCGCTGGCCTTGGGAGGTGCCGGTGGATACTGGTTCGCTCAACAGCGTGTGAGCGCAGTACCGGTTACCGCTCCGGAGAAGGGTCCTGATTCACCGGACGAGCGCAAGGCTCTGTATTGGTACGACCCCATGTACCCGCAGCAAAAGTTCGACAAGCCGGGTAAGTCCCCCTTCATGGACATGCAACTGGTCCCCCGGTACGCCAGCGGGGCAGGGGATCATGCGACCGTCAGTATCGATCCAGGCCTTACCCAGAATCTCGGTCTGCGCTTTGCCACAGTCACCCGTGGAATCTTTGACTCCAGCCTCGAGGTGACAGGTGTCCTGGCGTTCAATGAGCGAGATGTCGCCGTGATTCAGGCACGCACCACGGGCTTTGTGGAGCGCGTCTATGCCCATGCTCCCGGCGATGTGCTCAAGGCCAACGCGGCGCTGGCGGATATCCTGGTGCCGGAGTGGGCCGCCGCCCAGACAGAGTTCCTTGCCCTCAAGCGCAACGGGGATGCTGACCTGTTGGCTGCGGCCCGCCAGCGACTACGACTCACAGGGATGCCGGCGACACTCATTACTCAGGTTGAGCGTGGCGGCAAGGTTCAGCCCTACCTGACGCTCACCAGCCCCATTGGCGGTGTGCTGCAAGAACTGAATGTACGTGCCGGTATGACCGTGGCGGAGGGTGAGACTCTGGCCCGCGTCAATGGCTTGAGTAGTGTCTGGCTAGCCGTGGCCGTTCCCGAATCGGATGCCGGATCTATCACCGTGGGGCAGGCAGTCGAAGCGCGTTTGCCAGCCTTCCCCGGGACAATCCTCAGTGGCGAGGTCAGCGCCATTTTGCCCGAGACCAATCCGGACAGTCGCACCCTTCGCTTACGTGTGGAACTGCCTAATCCGGACGGGCGCCTCAGGCCGGGTTTGACGGCGCAGGTACGCCTGAGCCGTTCGACTGAGAAAAGTGTGTTGTGGGTGCCGAGCGAGGCGGTCATTCGCACTGGCCGACGTGCCTTGGTGATGCTTGCCGAGGACGTCGGTCGATACCGTCCGGTGGAGGTGCAGCCCGGGGAGGAAAGCGATGGCAAGACGGCGATATTGAAAGGTCTGGAAGAAGGCCAGAAGGTTATTACGTCTGGCCAGTTTCTGCTCGACTCGGAGGCCAGTCTCAAGGGCATTGTTGCAAGCTCGCAGGAAGAGTCAGCACCCAATGCAGCAGCCTCCAGTTTGCATGAGGCGGATGGGCAGATCGTTGAAATCAACGACAAAGAAGTCACACTCGCCCATGGCCCATTCAAGACGCTGGGCATGCCTGGTATGACGATGACGTTCCCACTCGCCAATCCGGCGCTGAGGCAGGGTCTCAAAACGGGCGACAAGGTTCGGGTTGCGGTGAGCCAGACGGATGACGGTTTGCGTGTCGAGCGCCTGGACAAATCGGGGAGCCAGCCATGATCGCTGCCCTGATTCGTTGGTCGGTAGCCAACCGATTCCTGGTGCTGCTGGCGACTCTGTTCGTCACGGCCTGGGGTGTCTGGTCGGTGCAAAGCACGCCCATTGATGCGCTGCCTGACCTCTCTGATGTACAGGTGATTATCCGCACTCCTTATGCAGGACAAGCGCCGCAGATTGTCGAAAACCAGGTGACCTACCCGTTGGCCACTACCATGCTTTCGGTGCCGGGCGCCAAGACCGTGCGTGGTTATTCCTTCTTTGGCGATAGCTTTGTCTATGTGCTGTTCGAAGACGGTACTGACTTGTACTGGGCCCGCTCGCGTGTGCTGGAATACCTGAGCCAGATACAAAGTCGCTTGCCGGCCAGCGCCAAACCCGCGTTGGGGCCGGATGCAACAGGAGTCGGCTGGATCTATCAGTACGCACTGGTAGATCGCAGTGGCGGACACGACCTGGCGCAATTGCGCGCATTGCAGGACTGGTTCTTGAAGTTTGAACTCAAGACTTTGCCGAACGTTGCGGAAGTGGCAACGGTGGGTGGCATGGTCAAGCAGTACCAGGTGCAACTTGATCCGCTCAAACTGGCCAGTCTTGGCATCACTCAGGCAGAGGTGAGCGACGCTATCGGCAAAGCCAACCAGGAAACCGGTGGGGCCGTGCTGGAGATGGCGGAGACCGAGTTCATCGTGCGGGCTTCCGGCTACCTGAAGACGCTCAATGACTTTCGGGCGATCCCGCTCAAGTTGGGTTCGGGGAGTGTGCCGGTAACCCTTGGCGACGTCGCCACGATTCAGTTGGGACCGGAAATGCGGCGCGGCATCACCGAACTCGACGGTGAAGGCGAGACGGTAGGCGGCGTGGTGATATTGCGCAGCGGCAAGAACGCTCGCGAGACCATTGCAGCGGTCAAGGCCAGGCTCGACGAACTGAAAAGCAGTTTGCCGGCCGGGGTGGAAATCGTCACCACCTACGATCGCAGCAAGCTGATCGACCGCGCCGTTGAAAACCTCAGCCACAAGCTGATCGAAGAGTTCATCGTCGTCGCGTTGGTCTGCGGGATCTTTCTCTGGCACTTGCGCTCATCCCTTGTGGCGATCATTTCGCTGCCGGTGGGGGTGCTGATCGCTTTCATCGTCATGCGCTACCAGGGGATCAACGCCAACATCATGTCCCTGGGCGGGATAGCCATCGCCATCGGTGCGATGGTCGATGCCGCCGTGGTGATGATCGAGAACGCCCACAAGAAAATTGAGGCTTGGCACGTGGCCAATCCAGGAGAGGAATTGAGGGGCGAGCGTCATTGGCATGTAATGACCGAAGCGGCGGCAGAGGTAGGGCCGGCACTGTTCTTCTGTTTGTTGATCATCACCCTGTCGTTCATTCCGGTGTTCACCCTGGAAGCACAAGAGGGACGACTGTTCGGTCCACTGGCGTTCACCAAAACCTACGCCATGGCCGCAGCGGCGGGATTGTCAGTGACCCTGGTGCCAGTGCTCATGGGCTACTGGATTCGCGGACGGATTCCCAGTGAACAACAGAACCCGTTGAACCGCTGGTTGATCAGGATCTACCAGCCAGCCCTGGACGCCGTCTTGCGTCAACCCAGAATCACACTGCTGGTGGCGCTGTTGGTTTTTGTCAGCGCGCTATGGCCAATGTCTCGCCTGGGTGGCGAGTTTCTCCCGGCGTTGGACGAGGGCGACCTGCTCTATATGCCATCGGCCCTACCGGGATTGTCGGCGCAGAAAGCGGCGCAACTGCTGCAACAGACCGATCGCTTGATCAAGACCGTTCCAGAGGTCGAACACGTCTTCGGTAAAGCCGGGCGTGCTGAAACCGCGACAGACCCGGCACCGCTGGAAATGTTCGAAACCACCATTCAGTTCAAGCCGCAAGAGCAATGGCGTCCAGGCATGACTCAGGAAAAGCTGGTGGAAGAATTGGATCGCGTGGTGCGCGTTCCCGGTTTGACCAACATCTGGATACCGCCGATTCGCAACCGTATCGACATGCTGGCTACCGGGATCAAGAGCCCCATCGGCGTGAAGGTTGCCGGCACCAATCTGACGGAGATCGATGCCGCGACTCAGGCGGTCGAGCGGGTGGCCAAAGATGTGCCCGGTGTCAGTTCGGCTCTGGCCGAGCGCCTGACCGGTGGTCGCTATATAGACGTGGACATCGACCGCAAGGCCGCCGCCCGCTATGGGCTGAACATCGCCGATGTGCAATCCATCGTGGCCGGTGCCATCGGTGGTGAAAACGTAGGGGAGACCATTGAAGGGCTTGCGCGTTTCCCGATCAACGTACGTTATCCACGTGAGTGGCGCGACTCGCCAGGTGCCTTGGAGCAATTGCCGATCTACACCTCGTCAGGCAGCCAGATCACCCTCGGCACCGTGGCGAAGATCAAGATCACGGACGGTCCGCCGATGCTCAAGAGCGAGAACGCACGTCCTTCAGGCTGGGTGTACATCGATGTGCGAGGTCGGGACATTGCATCGGTGGTCGCCGATCTGCGTCGGGTCGTCAATCAACAGGTCAAGTTGCAGCCAGGAATGAGCCTGAGCTACTCGGGGCAGTTCGAGTTTCTCGAAAGGGCAAACGCACGCCTGAAACGGGTGGTGCCTGCCACGCTGTTGATCATCTTCGTGCTGCTCTACCTGACGTTCGCTCGCTTCGATGAGGCCTTGCTGATCATGGCCACTCTGCCGTTTGCACTGACGGGAGGGGCGTGGTTCCTCTACCTGCTGGGGTTCAATCTGTCGGTGGCCACGGGGGTCGGTTTTATCGCGCTGGCCGGTGTTTCTGCCGAGTTTGGCGTCATCATGCTGCTCTATTTGAAGAATGCCTGGGCCGAACGTGAAGACCTTGGCGACAGCACTGAGCGCGGGCTGCTGGCAGCGATTCGTGAAGGCGCTGTGCAGCGCGTTCGCCCCAAGGCCATGACCGTCGCCGTGATCATTGCGGGTCTGTTACCCATCCTGTTGGGCAGCGGAACCGGCAGCGAGGTGATGAGTCGCATCGCCGCGCCCATGGTCGGCGGTATGGTCACGGCTCCCTTGCTTTCCCTGTTTGTCATTCCGGCAGCTTATCGCCTGATGCGCCGCCGACACCTGATTGCTGAACCCACTCACCACCAAGGAAAAATCCTATGAAACTGATCCGGATCGCAGTTGCAGGCTCCCTCGTGACGCTGTCTCTTTCGGCCCTGGCAGAAGACATGCCGGGCATGAAAATGGACGGCATGGAGGGCATGCAGATGAAGCAGGAAACAAAGCAGACTCCAGTGGCCAACGCCGACGGAACGATCAAGGCTATCGATACGACGAAGCATACGGTGACCATCTCTCACGGCGCTGTACCAGCCGTGCAATGGCCACCGATGACCATGGCCTTCTCCGTAACGGAAGACCAGCTGACAGGGCTCACGGCCGGAGACCGCGTATCGTTTTCCTTTCGGATAGAGGGCGGCAAGGCCACGATTGTGTCCATTAAAAAGTAAAACAGCAGTAGTGAAAATGACCGACACGCTTTGTCGTGCCGGTCATTACCAATGGATCTACTCGCCGAGGGAGCCGGTATTCAAACGCCGTAACATGCGGCTATAACAGGGCCGTTGACATCAAGGGCTGAAATCACGAACACGATGACGGCAAAGACCGGCAGATTTTCCACACAGTTGGCGTGTGCCCTTGTCCCGCGCCGATACCAGTCCTCGCCTTCAAGCTGATCGCTACGGAAGGAGGCAATCGGAACACTCCCTCGCCACAGGTTGCTTATTGTTCACTCTATCTCTTGAGTGAACAGCATTAGGCTCTTGAGGTGGGTATGTCGCGTTCGGTATTTGCGGAGCGATTCACGGCATTGGTCGGACAGCCACCGATGCAACACCTGCGCGAAGGTCGCGGTAATGTGGCGCAAATCGGCTTTGCAGTTGGCTACGAATCCGAAGCCGCGTTCAGTCGCGCATTCAAACGCCAGATCGGCACATCCCCCGGCACATGGCGCAGACAATCAGCATGAGAAGGGCCGGTGCCGACGGACACTCTGATCAGGCTTAACCTGTTGAGCTCAAGGATTTCGAGGAGGCTCTGGCTGGGCCGCGCTGGCTCTTAGCACTCTGGCTACCTGGGTTTGAATCGCGTAAGCGGGCGCCTCGACGGCTGAATAATCCCGGGTATAGCGAGTGGCAAACTCGTGAACGCCCCATTGCTGGTACTGCTGCACGTGCTTGAGTTCGTGTGCCCACAGCGCGACATTGTTGAGTGCATCATCGGGACTGCGAAAGACGATGATGTCTATG
Source organism: Pseudomonas sp. GW821-FHT01C01 (assembly GCF_059422645.1). Lineage (NCBI taxonomy): Bacteria > Pseudomonadati > Pseudomonadota > Gammaproteobacteria > Pseudomonadales > Pseudomonadaceae > Pseudomonas > Pseudomonas sp. GW821-FHT01C01. Next base: position 15,811 of record NZ_JBWKXF010000048.1, read on the forward strand.
AGGGTGACAGCACTTACATCGGGATTCTGCAGCATTGTGTGTGCGGCGTTCAGCTCCACATCATCACCTACCTTATAGCGAGCCGAATCGAGCACCTGAATGTCGTAGATGGATTCGAGTTGGGCTCGGATATTCAGCGGGATTGTTCGAATATCGCCAGTTGCTGCGGTGTTGCGCGATTGCTCAATCCAACTCTGTAAACCAGAGGCCGCCATTTGGTTCATGTTTTTGAAGATCGTCCCAATTTCCTCTTCGGAGCCCGGAGCACAAAAACAAGCGACCATGCAGACTTGGTACTGCCCTCCTGGGCAGGCCAAAACAGAGGACGAAGAGCCAATGGAAAAGAGCAATATCGCTAAGCGGGAAGCTTGACGCAAAAAGACAGCTAACAATGGGTTCTCCCAAAGGCAATGGCGGTTGGCAGGTGATACTTAGGGCATTTCGCGCCCGTTGTCCGGCACGGGTTGGACCGCTGCAACGGCCGTTCGATTCCCTGGGTTCCAAAGCTTTTTCAGGCCATTTCCGACATTGCCTGAAGAGCCGCTCCTGGCCGATTTCTGCCCGTCGCGACAGACCGAAATCGATCCGAAGCTGTCGTTGGTCAAAGGCTGAAATCGGCCACGGGCAGCCATTCTCGGCAGTCTGATCATTCATCCGCCACAGGAATGACTGCCTCTACGTATGACGAAAGTCGTATGGCGGCCGATCTTGGTGCGTGTTAGTGATCGCTTGTCTTGAAAATGCAATTGGTAATTTGTATCATTCGTTTTCAATTCAGCGAAGCAGGGAACGCAGCGCCCAAACAATAATAAGGTTAAGGCAATGCTCAAAATGCTTCTCGTATACGGTCATCTGCTCGCTACGTGTATTGCCCTGGGGAGGGTGTTGCAGGCTGATCACAAGCTTTGGAGTTGGCGCAAGGAAATACTGGACCGGGCGAGGCTTGAGTACCTTGATGAAACTCAGAAGATCGTCAGCCTCGCACTGCTGGCCCTTTGGGCAAGCGGATTGTTGCTGATGCTTCAGGGTTATCTCATTGAAGGCGACGCCTATCTGCTCAATCAGAAACTCTGGGCGAAGGTGACTGTCGTCGCGCTGCTTAGCCTGAACGGTGCGTTATTGCATCGAGTCGGCTTCCCGCTGCTGCAAAAGGCTCCATTTGTCGCACTGCGCAGTGCAGGCCGTGCGCGGCTCGCCTTGTTGGGTGCACTTTCCATGAGCGGTTGGCTATTCGCCGCTTTCCTGGGGGTGGCTCGAGCCTGGAATCACGTGCTGCCTTATCTGCATGTGATGGGCGCATTCGCCGCATTCTCGTTACTGGCTTGTTGCGTTGCCCTTGGCGTCGCGAGTAGGGCGGGCAGTGTCGGTGCGCAAAAAAACTCGGTGCCGGGGTAGCTATCAATAGCGAGTCGGGGTTCAGGCCTGCGCCGCGCAGACGAGGACCAGAACCCTGTCGGTGAGCGGATCAGGCAATGCTCGTGGGGGTGGCCGGGCTTGCGCCCCATTCGAGGAAACGGATCTTGTGAACCTCGCCCTCGCTGTCTTCATAGACCAGGGTCACCGGTACCATGCCGGTCTTATCGGACGTATCGGTGCGCTGCAGTACCCGCTTCACATCGATTTCCATACCGTAGTGGTATTCGACGGCTGAGACATGCGCGCCGGGCTCTTGCAGGCCGTTCTGGTCAAAGACACTTGGTGCGAGACTGGAAATCACGGCGCTTACTACTGTGGCTATGTTCATAAGGCTGTACCTCTACTGACGTTCGCTTTACAAGGACTGCATGTGACCCGCGGTGAAAGTGAAGTTCACTTCACCGCGACGAACGCGCCTGCCTGCAAAGCCTGTAGTGGCTTCAACCCTTCGGCAATTCCCCGCCCTTGACGCCTCTCGACCGTTCGTCCTTTAAACGCCGTATTTGTTGGCCGAAGTCCGTTCCTGAATGAGGTCATAACATGTCATGACGGATTTTCACGCACGGCGAATCAGCGCTTCCAGTTCTGTCGGCTCAAGTCGAGCGATAGCGAACGGGTGAATCCCGGCTGTCCTTTAGTGATCAGCATTCAATGTCGATGTCCGTTTCGTCCGCAGCTATTTCTTCGGGATCCGCGGACCAGGCATCGATCACCGATTGCAGGAATTGCTCCGACAATCCAGGGTTGTCCAATGCTCTGGCGATCAGTATTGCCCCGGTGATCGATGAAAGGATGCGCAAGGCTTCCTGGTGTTTTTCATCATCGGTTTCACCATCGACCAGTGGCAGCAGTGTTTCGATCAGGGTCTGCACGCCTTTGGTGAACGAATGGCTGATGGCGCCGCCGTTGCGCGCGACATCGGCGCCCAGGGCGGGGATCGGACAGCCTTCGGTCCAGTTGGTCAGGTGGCCTTGGGTCAAGTAACCCTTGAGCAGTTCGGGGATGGATTTAGCCGCTCGCCAGTCTTCGATATTGGATTCGAACGTGCGGCTCACGGCCTCCGACGCCAATTGCTCCTTGCCACCGGGGAACTGTCCGTAAAAGCCGCCATGGGTCAGGCCCACCGAGCGGGAAAGCTCGCCGATACCAATGCCGTCGATGCCTTTTTCCCGGTACATCTTCGAGGCCGCAGTGAGGATTGCATCCTTGTTGGCTGCGGCCTGGTCTTTCGTCACTTTCATGAATGGGTCCTGTCATCCGATGGGCGCCTTGGCAAATTTTTGCTGAGGGGCTGGTATTGATGATGAGTGTCATATAAATTCGCGGCAATGGTTTTGCCGGTTCCGAGCCCATGGCTCAAGTCAAAACACCTCACAGGGTGCTGACCCATGAAACGTAATGATCTGCGCAACATCGACCTCAATCTGCTGGTGGTTTTCGAGGCGCTCATTCAAGAGCGCAATGTCTCGCGCGCTGCAGAAAGGCTTGCCCTGGGACAACCGGCGGTCAGCGGTGCACTGGGTCGTCTACGTACGCTGTTCAACGACCCTCTGTTTAAACGTATTGGTCACAAAATGGAACCGACCACCCGAGCCTTGCAGGTGGCACAAACGCTTGGGCCAGTGTTGGACTCCATTTGTTCCGTCGTCAGTCTGCCGGCTTCCAGTAAAAAACCCAGTTAATTCATAAGCTTGATTTGATCGCTCGTTTTTTTTGCTGTTAAACATGATGGTCATCATTATAGATGATAACCAAGTTCACTCCGTTCAATTCGTCGCTGCCCCATGTGAGGCCGAGAATTCCCCAACCCCTAAACCTCTGGCGGACACTACCCATGGAACAGTCACTCAAACCTTTGCGTTATCCCCTTGCTGCATTGGCGTTGGCGACCATCACTGCTTGCGGCCACGCACCCGATGCCGCCCAGGCTCCGGGTGCGCCGCATGTCACGGTCGCCAAGGTGCTTGAGCAACCCATCACGGAATGGGATGAAGTCACTGCCCGTCTGGAAGCACCGGAAACCGTTGTGGTTCGCCCGCGGGTTTCGGGGCAGATCGATCGTGTCGCCTTCACTGATGGCGAGTCGGTAAAAAAAGGGGATTTGCTGTTCCAGATCGATCCACGTCCGTTCGAACACGAAGTGCATCGCCTCGAAGCGCAGTTGCAACAGACTCGCGCCGCGCTGGTTCGAACCGCTAATGAAGCGCAACGCGGCCAGCGCCTGCTGAGCAGCAATGCGATCTCTGCGGAACTGGCCGACACCCGTAGCACCACCGCCCAGGAAGCCAAGGCCGCCGTCGACGCTGTGCAGGCGCAACTCGATCTCGCACGCTTGAACCTGAGCTTCACTCGCGTCACCGCGCCGATTACCGGCCGGGTCAGCCGTGCCGAAATTACCGCCGGCAACATCGTCACCGCCGATACCTCGGCACTGACCAGCGTGGTCTCCACCGACAAGGTTTACGCCTATTTCGACGCCGATGAGCGCCTGTTCCTCAAGTACGGCCAGCTCTCCCGTCAAGGCCAGCGCAGTCAAACCACGCCGGTGTACATGGGCTTGTCGAACGAGGAGGGCAATAGCCATTTGGGACAGATGAACTTTGTCGATAACCAGGTCAATCCCAAGACGGGCACCATTCGTGGCCGCGCGGTGTTCGACAACGCCGACGGCCAATACACCCCCGGGTTGTACGCCCGATTGAAACTGGTAGGCAGCGCGGCCTATGCCGGCCTGCTGATCAAAGACGAGGCAGTGGGCACCGACCTCGGCAAGAAATTCGTACTGGTGATCGACCAGGACAACAAGGCGGTTTACCGCAGCGTCGATCTGGGTCCGAAGCTGGAAGGCTTGCGCATCGTGCGCAGCGGTTTGCAGAAAGAAGACCGGATCGTCATCAACGGTCTGCAACGGGTTCGTCCCGGCGCGGTGGTCGCCCCTCAGGATGCGCCGATGGCCGATGCGCAAACCGTCGCGACCCTGGCCCGTCAGCGGCAGGCCATCGAGGCGGGCAATCAGCCCGGCGCTCCGTCACCGGCGCTGGTGAAAACCGATGCTGCCGTTTCACCTCGTGGATAAAGGAACACCGTCATGAAGTTCTCTCAGTTCTTTATCACGCGACCGATCTTCGCTGCGGTGCTGTCGCTGCTGATCCTGATCGCCGGCGCCATCGCGCTGTTCCAGTTGCCAATCAGCGAATACCCCGAGGTGGTGCCACCGACCGTCGTCATTCACGCCAACTACCCTGGCGCCAACCCCAAGGTGATTGGCGAAACCGTTGCCGCGCCACTCGAGCAAGCCATCACCGGCGTCGAGAACATGCTGTACATGTATTCGCAGTCCACAGCCGATGGTCGGCTCACCCTCACGGTGACCTTCGCCCTGGGCACCGACCTGGACAACGCCCAGGTGCAGGTACAGAACCGTGTCACGCGCACCGAGCCGAAACTTCCCGAAGAGGTGACGCGCATCGGGATCACCGTGGACAAGGCTTCGCCCGAGCTGACGATGGTGGTGCACCTGACCTCGCCGGACAAACGCTATGACATGCTGTACCTGTCCAACTACGCGATCCTCAACGTCAAGGATGAGCTGTCGCGCCTGAACGGTATCGGTGACGTAAAGATGTTCGGTATCGGCGACTACTCGCTGCGTATCTGGCTCGACCCGAACAAGACCGCTTCACGCAACCTGACCGCGACCGATGTGGTCAACGCGGTCCGAGAACAGAACCGCCAGGTCGCTGCCGGCCAACTGGGCGCACCGCCTGCGCCCAACGCCACGAGCTTCCAGATGTCGATCAACTCTCAGGGACGGCTGGTCACCGAGGAGGAGTTCGAGAACGTGATTATCCGCAGTGGTCCGGACGGCGAAATCACTCGCCTCAAAGACATTGCCCGGATTGAACTCGGCTCCAACCAGTACGCCCTGCGCGCCTTGCTCAATAATCAGGAAGCGGTGGCGATGCCGATCTTTCAGCGCCCGGGTTCGAATGCGATCGACGTCTCCGACCAGGTGCGGGCGAAGATGGCCGAACTGAAGAAGAGCTTCCCGGAGGGCATGGACTACGAGATCGTCTACGACCCGACCATCTTCGTCCGCAGTTCGATTGAAGCGGTGGTTCACACCCTGTTCGAAGCGCTGATCCTCGTGGTGCTGGTGGTGATCCTGTTCCTGCAAACCTGGCGCGCCTCGATCATTCCACTGGTCGCCGTACCGGTGTCGTTGATCGGCACGTTTGCCGTGATGCACCTGTTCGGTTTCTCGCTCAATGCCTTGTCGCTGTTCGGCCTGGTGCTGGCCATCGGGATCGTGGTCGACGATGCGATCGTGGTGGTGGAGAACGTCGAGCGCAATATCGAGTTGGGCCTCGAGCCGATCGAGGCAACCAAGAAAGCCATGGGTGAGGTGACTGGCCCGATCATCGCCACGGCGTTGGTGTTGTGCGCGGTGTTCGTGCCAGCAGCTTTCATCTCGGGATTGACCGGGCAGTTCTACAAGCAATTCGCCCTGACCATTGCCATCTCGACGGTGATCTCGGCCTTCAACTCCTTGACCCTGTCGCCGGCGTTGGCTGCGGTCTTGCTCAAGGCCCACGGTGCGCCGAAAGACCGTTTCTCCAAAGTGCTGGATCGACTGTTCGGTGGCTGGCTGTTCAAACCCTTCAACCGCGTATTCGAAAAGGCCAGCCATGGTTATGTGGTTGCCGTCGCCAAGGTCATTCGTGGCAGCAGTGTGGCCTTGCTGGTGTATGCCGGGCTGATCGCCATGACGTACATGGGCTTCAGCACCACGCCGACTGGTTTCGTGCCGACCCAGGATAAAAAATACCTGGTGACCTTCGCGCAATTGCCGGACGCCGCAAGCCTTGATCGTTCGGAATCGGTGATCCGTCGCATGAGCACCATCGCCATGAACGAGCCGGGTTTCGACAGCGCCGTGGCATTCCCGGGGCTGTCGATCAATGGTTTCACCAACAGCCCGAACGCCGGTATCGCCTTCATCGGCTTGCGGCCCTTCGATGAGCGCAAAGACCCGAGCCTGTCGGCAAAGGCGATTTCCGCTTCACTGAACGCAAAATTCGGCAGCATTCAGGACGCCTACATCGCCGTGTTCCCGCCACCGCCCGTTCAAGGATTGGGCACCATCGGTGGCTTCAAACTGCAGATCGAAGACCGCGGCAACCTGGGCTATGAAGCTCTGTACAAAGAGACCATGAACGTCATCGCCAAGAGCCGTAGCGTTCCGGAACTGGCCAATCTGTTCACCAGCTTCACAGTGAACGTGCCGCAGGTCGATGCCGCCATCGACCGGGAGAAAGCCAAGACTCACGGCGTGGCCGTCAGCGATATCTTCGATACGTTGCAGGTGTACCTGGGTTCGCTGTATGCGAACGACTTCAACCGTTTCGGCCGCACCTGGCAGGTCAACGTTCAGGCTGACCAGCAATTCCGTCTGGAGCCGGAACAGATCGGCCAGTTGAAGGTGCGTAACGACCACGGAGAAATGATTCCGCTCGCCACGTTCATCAAGGTCAGCCCGACGTCGGGGCCTGATCGGGTCATGCACTACAACGGCTTCATCAGTGCGGAAATCAACGGCGCGGCGGCGCCCGGCTTCAGCTCCGGCCAGGCCCAGAAAGCCATCGAGAAGCTGCTCAAGGAAGAACTGCCCAACGGCATGACCTACGAGTGGACCGATCTGACCTATCAGCAGATTTTGTCCGGCGACACCGCGTTGCTGGTGTTCCCGCTCTGCGTATTGCTGGCGTTCCTGGTGTTGGCTGCCCTGTATGAAAGCTGGAGCTTGCCGCTGGCGGTGATCCTGATCGTACCGATGACTCTGCTGTCGGCGATTGCCGGGGTGATCATTTCCAAGGGCGACAACAACATCTTTACCCAGATCGGCTTGATCGTGCTGGTGGGCCTGGCGTGCAAGAACGCGATCCTGATCGTCGAGTTCGCCAAGGACCGGCAGGACCAGGGCCTGTCGCCGCTGGATGCCGTGCTGGACGCTTGCCGCATGCGTCTGCGGCCGATCCTGATGACCTCGATCGCTTTCATCATGGGCGTGATTCCGCTGGTGACTTCCACTGGAGCCGGTTCGGAAATGCGTCGGGCCATGGGTGTCGCCGTGTTCTCCGGGATGCTTGGGGTGACTTTCTTCGGCTTGCTGCTGACGCCGGTGTTCTTCGTCCTCATTCGTCGCTACATCGAGCGCAAAGCCGCGCGCAAGGCGGCCCACGTTCACTCGCTCAACGTTATTGATCCGGAGGCACACTGATGAACGCTTTCAAACTCTTTCTTCCCAGCCTCCTGGTCGCCGCATTGGCTGCCTGCACCGTAGGGCCGGATTACAAAGCGCCTGACACGGCGCCAGCGAATGTCGTTTCGGCACAAGGGGCCAACTACGATCAAACGCGTTTTGAAACGGTGTGGTGGCAGCAATTCGATGACCCCACGCTGAATCAGTTGGTCGGCAAAGCGCTCAATGGCAACCGCGATTTGCGTGTGGCCTTCGCCCGCTGGAAAGCCGCTCGGGCCATTCGCGATGACATCAGCAACGACAATCTGCCAGTAGTCACCAGTCGGGTCAGCAGCCAGCAGGGCAAGTCGCAGGTGCCGGGACAGACCGTGAATCGGGTCAACACCGAGCGCTACGATCTGGGCCTGGACATGGCCTGGGAGATCGATCTGTTCGGGCGCATCCAGCGTGAACTGGAATCCAGCGATGCCCGGGAAGACGCCACGGCGGCGGACCTTTATCAACTGCGCGTGACCATGATCGCCGAGTTGGTGGATGCCTATGGTCAGCTGCGCGGTGCGCAACTGCGGGAAAAAATCGCCCTGGCCAACCTCAAGAATCAAAGCGAATCGCGCAGCGTGACGGTGAGTCTGCGTGATGCGGGTGTGGGTAACGAACTCGATGTGGTGCGTGCCGATGCGCGGTTGGCGGCCGTCGAGGCGACCGTGCCGCAACTGCAAGCGGAGCAGGTGCACCACAAAAACCGCATTGCCACGCTGCTGGGCGAGCGCCCGGACAAGCTGAGCACCGACTTGAGTCCAAAGGACTTGCCGGCCATCGCCAAGGCATTGCCGATTGGTGATCCCGGCGAGCTGTTGCGTCGGCGCCCGGATGTGCTCGCGGCAGAGCGCCGGTTGGCGGCCTCCACCGCCGATGTCGGCGTGGCTACCGCCGACCTGTTTCCACGGGTGAGCTTGAGTGGGTTCCTCGGGTTCACGGCGGGGCGTGGTTCGCAAATCGGCTCCAGTGCCGCTCGCGCCTGGAGCCTGGGTCCGAGCATCACGTGGGCCGCGTTTGACCTGGGCAGCGTGCGGGCGCGTATTCGTGGCGCAAACGCCGACGCCGAGGGTGCATTGGCGACCTATGAGCAACAGGTGTTGCTCGCACTGGAAGAGTCGGAAAACGCGTTCAGCGACTACGGCAAGCGCCAGCAACGCTTGCTGTCGCTGATCAAGCAAAGTGAGTCGAGTCGTGCCGCGGCCGATCTGGCGGCGACGCAATACAAGGAAGGGGTGGTGGACTATCTGGTGCTGCTGGACGCACAACGCGAACGGCTGAACGCCGAGGATGCCCAGGCACTGGGTGAAACCGATCAGTACCGCGCCATTGTGGCGATTTACAAATCCTTGGGCGGTGGTTGGGACAGTGGTGAAACGAAGCTTGCGAAACTCGACTGACTGACCGTTGTGGGAGCGGGCTTGCTCGCGAAAGCGGTAGTTCAGCCACCGATGATGTTAGCTGTGCCGACGCCTTCGCGGGCAAGCCCGCTCCCACAGGGATTTTCAGTGGGCAAAAGAACTGTGTTTGGCACAACACCAATGTAGGAGCAGTCTCGCTCCTGCAGTCAGCGGTGGCCGGAGACGCATTTTCGTTCAATGACCGTCCACAAGGCGCGGCAACCCCAAGGGATTGCCTTCGCGCAGCGGCTCTGGCAGCAGGGCATCCGGAAAGCCCTGGTAGGCCACCGGGCGCAGGAAGCGCTCGATGGCGGTCATGCCCACTGAGGTAAAACGACTGTCCGAGGTGGCCGGAAACGGCCCGCCATGCACGGTGGCGAAACACACTTCCTGCGGATGGGCGAAGGCGTTGACCACGATGCGCCCGGTGCGTCGCTCCAGGGGTGGCAGCAAGCGCCGGGCCAGTGGCAAATCGTCCGGTTCAAGATGAAGGGTCGCGCTGAGTTGCCCCTTGAATGAGTGTGCGACCCTCAACAGTTCATCTTCATCCCGGACCTTCACCAGCAGCGCTGACGGACCGAATACCTCCTGTGAAAGCAACGGTTCGGCGAGAAAGCGTTGGCCATCGACTTCGAACAGCGCTGAACGGCCATCCACCTCTGCGGTCGATGTCGAGCCAACGGCGACGAGGCTGGCACCGGCGTTTTCGATGGCGCACAGACCGTTCAGGTACGCCGCATGGATGTCCGGTGTCAGCATCGTGCGTGCGGGGGCCTCGGATACGCGTTTGATCATGGCGTGGCGCAGCGCTTCAAAACCAGTGCCTTCGATGACCACAAGAATGGCCGGCTTGAGACAGGCTTGCCCGACATTGACCAGCATGCGTTCGGCAAAACCATCGCCGATCTGTGCGCCGCGTTCGGCGAGTGCCTGGGGCAGGATGAAGGTCGGGTTGACGCTGGTCATTTCGGCGAAGACCGGAATCGGGTCGGGGCGTTGCTGCGCACGCCGATACAGCGCCATGCCACCTTGTTCGGAACCGGTAAAGGTCACGGCCTTGATCAGTGGATGATCGACCAGCGCTTCGCCGATGGCATTGCCGGAGCCGCGCACCATTGAAAACACGCCTTCGGGCAGCCCGCACGCTTGCACCGCTTCACGAATGGCGCGGGCCTGGATTTCCGAGGCGCCGGGATGCGCGTTGTGCGCCTTGAGAATGACGGTGGCGCCTGCCGCCAGTGCCGATGCGGTATCACCGCCGGCGACTGAGTAGGCGATGGGGAAGTTGCTCGCGCCGAAAATCGCCACCGGGCCGATGGCGATTTTTTGCAGGCGATGGTCCATGCGCGGGCGTGGCTGGCGCTCCGGTTGTTCCGGGTCGATGGCCAGTTGCAGGAAGCGTCCTTTGCGCACGACATCGGCGAATTGGCGGAACTGGGTGGCGGCCTTGATTGCCTCACCTTCCAGTTGCGCCTCGGGCAAGCCGGTTTCCAGGGCGGCCCGTGCGGCCAGCGCCTCGCGTACTCTGTCGAGGTTGTCGGCAATGCGTTCGAGAAACGCCGCACGCACGGCGAGCGAGGTATGGCTGTAAGCGTCAAATGCTTCGTCAGCCAGGGTCGCGGCGCGGTCGACGTCGGTCGGGCCACCCAGTGCGAACGCCGGTTCAATCGGCTGATTGGTCGCGGGATTGAGCGCCTTCAGGGTGCCTTCGCTGGCGGCGACATCACTGGCACCGATCAGCAGGTTGCCGGTCAACTGCATCACGCACCTGCCTGTGCCAGCGCGGCAACGAGTTCATTGGTGGTCACGATGGAGTGGGCGAAAGTCGGGCCGTTCAGCTCATGGGCGGCATGCATCATTTCCGGCTTGAAGGCCGCGGTCGCATCGCGTACCAGGGTGACGTGATAGCCGAGTTCCTGAGCGTAACGGGCGGTTGCCTCGATGCAGGTATTGGCCAGCAGGCCGACGATGATTACGTGGGTGATACCCTTTTGCTTGAGGCGAAAATCGAGGTCGGTATTGGCAAAACCGCTCGACCCCCAATGCTCTTGCACGACGATGTCGCCGTCCTTCGGCGCGAATTCGGGGTGCCATTCTCCGCCCCATTCCCCGCGTGCGAAGTGATGCATATGCATGATCTTGCACTGGGTGGGACTTGGGTGATCCCAGTTTTCGTAGTCGCCTTTTTCCCAGCGGTGGTGCGGTACGATGACCACTGGAATGTTGAGCGCGCGGATGGTGCGATCGAGCGTACGCAGGTTGTCGAGCAGGCCGACTTGCTTGGCAATTGGCTCGATCAAGTGGTAGATCTTTCCGCCATCCGACAGAAAGTCGTTGTAGGGATCGACCAGCAGATAGGCCGTCCGATCAAGAGGGTAGGTGGCGTTGGACATGGCGGTTCTCCGCAAAATTATCCGTGGATTGTGAAGTGTAGTTGCTCAGAATTTACGTTGATATGATAATCATAGTAACTATGAAAGAGGCAATACCGCATGTCGGTGAAAAAAACCGTTTCTGAAACCCTGTGTCCGATTTCCCGGGCCGAAGCCGTCGTGGGCGACCGCTGGACGGTGCTGGTCTTGCGTGAGTTGTTCATGGGCAGCCACCGCTTTGACGACCTCCAGGCGCAGACCGGCGGAACGCCACAAATGGTCGCGGCGCGCTTGAAGAGCATGGAGGCTGACGGGCTCGTAGAGCGCCGCGCTTACAGCGAACGGCCACGGCGCTACGAATATCACCTCACGGAAAAAGGCGACGCGTTCTACTCGGTGGTCCTGGCGTTGCGGGCCTGGGGTGAAACCTGGTGCAAGTCACCCGAGGAAGGACTGGCGGTGGTCTATACCCACCGCAGTTGTGGCGAGCCAGCCGGACTCGGACCGCTTTGCGCGCATTGCGGGCAGCCCTTGCGCCGAGCGGACCTGATCAGCGAACCGAGCGCCGCCTATCGCGCTGAACGCAGCACCCGGCGCGATGCCTTCAAGGGCAGTCGCGGGGCCGATCCGGTAGCCACGGGCGAATAAGATCATCGACGTGCCCGCACGGCGGGTTTGTATCTGCAGGTATCCGCATCGCCCGCCGTTACCCTGACATACAAATCCGCCGTTTCCTGACACCCGGGGGATACACAGCGGCCTTCAAATGGAACCACCGGCATCGCGTCCTTTCGGCGCGGCCTGGCGTGGTTTAACTGGAGGAAAGACAATGTTGCGTATCAACCCCCGTCACACCATTGGCAGGCTTGGTTTAGTGCTGGCCGCCGCCGGGCTCGCCACCGCCGCGAGCCTCTCTCAAGCCCAGGAAGCACAGCCGGCCCCGGCGATGAAAAGCTGGCAGCAGGGCCTGCATCGCACGGACCTGATAAGCGAAGACCTCGGCGCCGCCGATCGCGAAGTCCTTCAAGTGCGCGTGGACTTCGATCCAGGTGTGGCATCGCCCAAACATGCTCACCCGGGTGTCGAGGTGGCGCACGTGATCAGCGGCACTTTTGAATATCAGCTGGAGGGGCGGGCACCGGTGACGCTCAAGGCCGGTGATTCGTTGTACATCCCCGAAGGCGTCGCGCACGTGGCGAAGAACGTAGGTCAGGGCAAGGCCTCGGAGTTGGCGACCTACATCGTGAAGAAAGGCGAATCGCTGCTGATCCTGAAGGAGTAGGAGCGAGCTTGCTCGCGATGGTCTCGAGAGCGATACGTTGATCCAGTAAACACGCGTTATCGTTAACGACCATCGCGAGCAAGCTCGCTCCTACAACGATTGCGGTGTTCAAGAAGCCTGGCCTGACTGGTATCAAGACGTCAGGCCAGGCTTTTCTGCGTCGGTCAAACCAGATTGATCTCGACGTCGATGTTCCCGCGGGTCGCTTTGGAGTACGGGCAAGTCTGATGCGCCAGGTCCACCACCGTGCGTGCGACGGTCGGGTCCAGGCCCGGCAGGCTGACATTCAGACGGGCTTGAAGAAAGAAAGCGTTTTCGGACTTGCCCAGATCGATTTCGGCATCCACCGCAACGTCGCTTGGCAAGGCCACTTTCAGTGCGATGGACGCCTTGCCCATCGCTCCGATGAAACAAGCCGACCAACCCGCCGCCAGCAGTTGCTCAGGATTGGTGCCGGCACCCGAAGAGCCGGGAGGCGAAAACTTGATGTCCAGACGTCCATCGGTGCTGCGCGCCTGGCCGTCGCGGCCGCCGGTGGTGTGGGTTTTGCCGGTGTACAGCACGGTATCGATTGCATTGATCATGGTGGTTTTTCCTGTCAGTGGGTCGCTGGAATGCTCGGAAAACCTGCGCTTTCCGATGCGCCCCACTTTTTCATTTCCATGTACTGCACATATGTCCCGAACCTGGCGGATTTGTATCGCTGTGTAAGGTGGCCGGGGGAAATACAGTTCGATACAAATCGCTTGAATGCGCGCGGCACCGGGGGGCGCTGATTGGCGCCGATGCCCGGGGGTTTATTGACTGCAAACCTCCCACACACAACCGCGCAACCAACGATGTGCCGGGTCGGCGTCCATGCGCGGGTGCCACAGCATCGAAACCGTGATCGATGGCGTGGGGAACGGCAGGGCAAAGCAATGCATCCCCTGGCACAGGTTGCCGACGTGCCGCTCCGGTACGCTGGCGACCAGGTCTGAAGCCCGCGCCAATGCAATCGCAGAAGCGAAACCCGCGACGATGGTGATGATGTCCCGCCTCAGTCCCAGCTCGTTCAAGGCGTCGTCCATGACGCCTTTTTCGTGGCCCCGGCGCGAGACCAGAATGTGCCGGGCGTCGGCATAACGAACCGGTGTCATCTCACCTTGAGTCAGAGGATGACCCTGGCGTACGACGCCAATGAAGCGGTCACGAAACAGCATCCGGGTCCGCACTTCCGGGCTGGTCGCTTCACCGAGCACACCGGTTTCCAGATCCACTGAGCCCTCGCGCAGCAGGGTGCTGTCCTTGTTCAGTTTCTGTACGAAACTCAAGCGGACACCGGGCGCCTCCTGGTTGATGCGGGCGATGAGTGGCGGTCCGAAATTTTCCACGAAGCCATCGCTGGTGCGCAGGGTGAAGGTGCGGGCCAGTTGATTGAGGTCGAGTGCCTCGGCAGGGCGCAGGACGGCTTCGGCGTCTTGCACCAGCACGCCGACGCGTTCACGCAACTCCAGCGCCCGAGGCGTGGGCACGAGTCCGCGCCCGGCCCGCACCAGCAGCGGATCGCCCGTGGTTTCGCGTAATCGCGCCAGCGCCCGGCTCATGGCTGACGGGCTCAGGCGTAAACGCTGCGCGGCGCGGGCCACGCTGCCTTCTTCGAGCAAAACGTTCAGGGTGATCAGCAAATTCAGATCGGGCATTGGAATTACCTGTGGGAGCGGGTTTGCTCGCGAAAGCGGTGTGTCAGCCAACGTTAATGTTGAAGCTAATGGCCCCTTCGCGAGCAAGCCCGCTCCCACATTAGATGGCGTCTGGTACACGTATAAAGTGCAAATGCTGCGTCTTCCGCCATGTTATGGCTGGGCTTAGGCTCGGGACAACCTATTTGCGGAGTCGCGAGAAAATGAAGTCCATATCGATCCGGGGCGCATTGTCCGGCCTGTCGTTATCCATGTTGCTGTCGTCCCTGGGCACGAGCATCGCCAACGTTGGTTTACCGACATTGGCCGAGGCGTTTTCAGCGTCGTTTCAGGCTGTGCAGTGGGTGGTGCTTGCCTACCTGTTGAGCATCACGGCACTGATCGTCAGCGTTGGACGGCTCGGCGATCTCGTGGGGCGACGGCGATTGTTGCTGATCGGCATTGCTGTGTTTACCGTCGCCTCAGTCCTGTGCGCCCTGGCGCCCGATCTGTGGTCGCTGATTGCTGCCCGGGCCTTACAGGGTATCGGCGCGGCCATCATGATGGCGTTGACCATGGCTCTGGTGGGCGGGGCGGTGCCCAAGGAAAAAATGGGCAGCGCGATGGGCGTACTCGGCACGATGTCGGCGCTAGGCACTACCCTGGGGCCGACGCTTGGCGGCGTGTTGATTGCCCATGTGGGCTGGCAGGGGATTTTTTTGCTCAACGTACCGTTGGGGGTATTGGCGATCGGGCTCGCCTGGCGCTTTTTGCCGGTTGATCGCCACGAGATGCAGTCCACCCGGCCTGACTTCGACGCGCTCGGCACGCTGGTGTTGGTCCTGACGTTGTTGGCTTACGCGCTGGCAATGACCCTTGGACGCGGCAGCTTTGGCCCGCTCAATACCGCACTGCTGCTGGTCGCCGTGATCGGCTTGATTCTGTTCGTGTTCGTCGAGCAGACGGCCGAGTCGCCGCTGGTCAAACTGGAGATGTTGCGCAGTCCGCTGCTGAGCGCAGGGTTCGCCATGAGCACCCTGGTGACCACGGTGGTCATGGCCACCCTGGTGGTCGGCCCGTTCTATCTGTCGGGTGCGCTGGGTTTGAGCGCCGCGAGTGTCGGACTGGTCATGTCGGCCGGTCCGCTGGTGGCGGCATTGGCCGGTGTGCCTTGCGGGCGGCTGGTCGACCGATTGGGCGCGCAGCGTTCGAGCGCCGTCGGGTTGATTGCCATGTTGACCGGCGCTTGCATTCTTCCCTCTGTGCCGATGAGCGTCGGCGTACTCGGCTATCTCGCTCCGCTGGTGGTCCTCACGGCCGGTTATGCGTTGTTCCAGGCGGCGAACAATACTGCCGTGATGGCGGACATTGCGCCGCAGCAACGTGGTGTGATTTCCGGTTTGCTCGGCCTGTCACGCAACCTTGGGCTGATCACCGGCGCTGCGGTGATGGGCGCGGTGTTTGCCTTCGGCACGGCCGGCAGCAACATCCTGCACGCACAACCGGAAGCGGTCGGGCAGGGGATGCGGGTCACGTTCGCCGTCGCGGCGGCGTTGATCGTCGTTGCGCTGGTCATTGGGACGTACAGTCATTTTGTGTCACGGCGCCTGGCACCCTCGTGCTGAAAAACGGCGCGACTGTCGTGAAAACGACCTGTTTGCGCTGAACGCGAAGCCTTGTGAGTTTTCTGTTGAACGAGTGTTCAGTCTCGACTATGTTGGGGTCACCTTCCCCCGGCTGGTTGCGGGCTTGCGTTTCTTCAATTCGAACGAGGCACTGGCATGCGGTTTTCACCCTTTGTTGAGCGGATCAGTGGCCAAGGCGTTGCCGCCTGGGATATTCACTACGCGGCCAATGCGGCGCAGCGCAATGGCGAGGACGTGATCATCCTCAGCGTCGGCGACCCGGATTTCCCCACCCCCGATTTCATTACCGATGCCGCCATCCACGCCTTGCGCGAAGGGGATACCCACTACACCGAAATCGCCGGCCGCCAGGCCCTGCGCGAGGCCATCGCCGGTCGCTACAGCCAATTGATCGACCGTGAACTGCAGGCGTCGAACATCATTCTCACCGCAGGTGCACAGAACGCCTTGTTCGCCACCTCGATGTGCCTGCTCGGTGCCGGCGACGAAGTGATCGCCCTCGATCCGATGTACGTCACCTACGAAGCCACGCTCAAGGCGTCCGGCGCCACGCTGGTACGGGTGCCCTGTGCGGCGGACTCGGGTTTTCGCCTCGATGCCGCCGTACTGGCCAAGGCCATTACCCCGCGCACCCGGGCGATTTTCTTCTCCAATCCGAACAACCCCACCGGTGTGGTGCTGGGTCGCGAAGAACTGCAAGCCATCGCCGACCTCGCCATCGCCCACGACCTGTGGGTGGTGGTGGACGAGGTCTACGAAAGCCTCGCCTACGAGCGTGAACACCTGAGTCTGGCGGCGTTGCCGGGCATGGCCGAGCGCTGCGTGGTGATCGGTAGCCTGTCGAAATCCCATGCCATGACCGGGTGGCGCATCGGCTGGGTCGTGGCCAATGAAGCCCTGGTCAATCATGTCGAAACCCTGGTGCTGAGCATGCTGTACGGCTTACCCGGGTTTGTCATGGAAGCGGCGCTCAAGGCCGTGCAGTCCCACGACGAAGTCACCCATGGCATGCGCGAGATCTATCGTCGGCGCCGCGACCTGGTGGTGTCCGGGCTGGCGGATTGCCCGGGCATCAGCGTGCTCAACCCCGATGCCGGCATGTTCGTGCTGGTGGACGTGCGCGGCACCGGCCTGACGTCGCTGGAATTCGCCTGGCGCCTGCTGCGCGAAGCCGGTGTCTCGGTACTGGATGCAGCGGCATTCGGTGAGCCGGCCCAAGGCTTTGTACGGCTTTCGTTCACGCTCAGTGAAGAGCGACTGGCCCAGGCCTGTCAGCGGATTCGCGATTTTGTCAGGGTGCTCAACGGCGAAGCGCCGAGACCGGTGATCGGCACATTGACCAGCACCGCGACCGTCGAACCGACGGCGGCCAAGACCATGATCGAAGTCGATCGCCTGCACAAACGCTTCGGCAATATCGAAGTGCTCAAGGGCGTTTCCCTGACCGCCCGCGAGGGCGAAGTGATCTCCCTGATCGGTGCCAGCGGCTCGGGCAAAAGTACCTTGCTGCGCTGCATCAACATGCTCGAAGTGCCGGACCAGGGCCGCATCCTGGTTGATGGCGAAAGCATTCACCTTAACCAGAATCGTCCCGGTGCACCGCTGGTGTCGGACGCTAAACAGCTTGTTCGCATAAGGTCCAGCCTGGGCATGGTGTTTCAGAACTTCAACCTCTGGCCCCATCGCACGGTGCTGGAAAACCTCATCGAAGCGCCGACCCAGGTCTTGCGTGAAAGCCGTGCGGAGGCCACTGAACGGGCCGAAGCCCTGCTCGAACGCGTCGGGCTTGCGGCCAAGCGCAACGAGTACCCGGCGTTTCTTTCCGGGGGACAGCAACAACGGGTGGCCATCGCCCGGGCCCTGGCCATGCGGCCCAAGGTCATGCTGTTCGATGAACCCACCTCGGCACTCGACCCGGAACTGGTCGGGGAAGTGCTGCGGGTGATCCGCTCCCTCGCCGAAGAAGGCCGGACCATGATCCTGGTGACTCATGAAATGGCTTTCGCACGCGATGTCTCTTCCAAAGTCGCCTTCTTGCATCAAGGGCTGATCGAGGAAACCGGTTCGCCGGACGAAGTGTTCGTACACCCACGCAGCGAGCGTTGCCGACAATTCGTCAACGCTCATCAGACTCGCTAACTCATCATAAAAAGACGGGAAAACAACATGGGAAATCGACGTTTTGCAAACTGGTTGACCGGTGCGGCCTGCGTATTGCTGGCTGGCATGAGTGCGGCACAGGCGCAACCGATCAGGTTTGCGGTGGCAGCGGAACCCTATCCGCCGTACACCGAAAAGCAGGCCAACGGTGAGTGGAAGGGTTTTGAAGTCGACCTGATCCACAAGCTGTGCAGCGAAATGAAAGCCGATTGCGAGATCAAGGAAGTGGCGTGGGACGGCATCATTCCGTCGCTGCTGGCGAAGAAGATCGACGTGATTTTTTCCTCGATGTCGGTGACCGAAGAACGGGAAAAACAGATCGCCTTCAGCAAGGCCTACTACGATTCGGCGATTGCCGTCGTCGGCCCGAAAGAGGCGTCGGTCAAGAAGTACCCGGATGACCTTAAGGGCAAGATTATCGGCGTGCAGAACTCGACCGTGAGCGCCAGTTACCTGAAGACCTACTACGAAAAAATCGCCGACGTTAAGTACTACGACACCCAGGACTCGGCCAACGCCGACCTGATTGCCGGCCGCATCGACCTGATGATGGCCGACGGCACCGCCATGGCTTCGTTCGTCAAAACCCCGGATGCCAAGGACCTGGCCTACCTCGGCACCGTGCCTTATGACCCGATCTTCGGCAAAGGCGTAGGCGCCGGCCTGCGCAAGGACGACACCGAACTCAAGGCCAAACTCGACAAGGCCATCCAGCAATTGCTGGCGAGCAAGGACTACGACGACCTCTCCCAGAGCTACTTCGGCACCAGCGTGAAACCTGCGTTCTAACCAGCACACAGATCCTGTAGGAGCCGGCTTGCCGGCGAAGGGGCCCGTGAGGCCACCAGAAGCTTCGCTGGCAAGCCAGCTCCTACAAGGGCTGGTGTGGTTCTGTAGGAGCCGGCTTGCCGGCGAAGGGGCCCTTGAGGCCACCAGAAGCTTCGCTGGCAAGCCAGCTCCTACAAGGGTTTGGCAGTGTTTTCATGGCCGTTACTGGGGGTTGAAATGCCAGCAATGTTCGATTTGATCAATTTCACCGAACAGGGATGGGGCAGTGCGCTGTTGAAGGGGCTCTGGATGACCCTGCAGATTTCCGCCGGGGCCTTTGTGCTCGGGTTGGCGATCGGGCTGGTGGTGGCTTGCCTCAAGCTCGGCGCGCCGAAGCCGATTGCGGCGCTGATGCGCGGCTACACCACGTTGTTCCGGGCGGTTCCGGAATTGCTGCTGATTCTGTTGCTGTACTACGTCGGCTCCATGCTCCTCAACTCACTGATGACCCAACTCGGTTACGGCGTGGTGAATGTCAGCGGTCCGCTGGCGGCCATTGTGGTGCTGGGGCTGGTTCAGGGCGCCTATGCCTCGGAGATTTTTCGCGCGGCGATCCAGGCAATTCCCTTCGGCCAGATCGAAGCGGCCAAGGCATTCGGCCTGAGCGGATTCGGTCTGTTCCGGCGTGTCACGCTGCCGATCATGGCGCCTTACGCCATGGCCGGGATGGCCAACCTATGGATCAACCTGATCAAGGACAGTGCGCTGATCAGCGTGGTCGGCACCAACGAGCTGCTGTACACCGCCAAGCAAGGCGCGGGGTCGACGCGCCACTATCTGTTGTTCTACCTCACGGCTGCGGCGTTGTATTACGCGGTGACGTTGGCGTCGAACTATCTTTCGGGACGGTTGGAGCGACGTATTCGTCGCTGGATGCCTCTTGTTGACTGAACCGGCAGAGAGAATGAAATGATTCCAGCGTGGATAGTTGAATACGCGGCACTGTTGGGCCGAGGGCTGCAAACGACCCTCATCATTCTGTTGGTTTCCAGTGTGTTCGGTTACCTGCTGGCGGTGCTGGTGGCGCTGGCGCGGATCTCGAAAAACAAGGTGATCGCCAAGGTCAGCCTGTTCTACACCAGCGTGACGCGCGGCACGCCGTTGCTGATCCAGATCTACATCTACTACTACGGGCTGGGCAGCCTGTTTGCCCAGTTCCCGCTGATTCGTGGCAGTTTTCTCTGGCCTTATCTGCGTGATGGTTACTGGTACATCGTGTTCGCCCTGGTGGTGTCGATGGGGGCCTATGTCGGCGAAGTGATTCGCGGTGGCCTGCTGGCGGTGCCCAAGGGTGAGATGGAGGCCGCGTCGGCCTTTGGCATGACGGCGCGCCAGTCGCTGTTGCGAGTGCGCTTGCCCCGGGCCCTGCGTCTGCTGTTGCCGACACTGGCGGGTGAAACCGTGATGCTGCTCAAGTCCACGGCGCTGGCCTCGACCATCGCCGTGATCGATCTGCTCGGCGCCGCCAACGTGGTCCGCGCGCAAACCCTGCAAGTGTATGAACCGTTATTGCTGGTGGCCGGCGTGTATGTCTGCCTGACGTTCCTGATCGAAGCGCTGTTTGCCTTTGCCGAACGGCGCGGAACACCCGTGCGCAGGTCGGCCTGATGAACTCGTCGAAAGTCGACCGCTCGCTGCAAGGCATTGGCCTGTGCACCCTGGGCTATGCGTTCCTGGCGTTGCAGGATGCGGCCATCAAGTGGCTGGTGGCCGATTATTCAGTGGTGACCATACTGTTCTGGCGCAGCCTGGTGGTGGTCGCCGCGGTGTTGCTGGCAGGGCGCATGCGTCTGATCCAGCGGGCCTGGCACTCGCCGAGCCGACGCCTGTTGGTGGTGCGCGGTTTACTGTCGATTGTCGCCTGGCTGCTGTACTACACCGCGGCCCGGGACCTGACCCTGGCCGAGATGACCACCCTGTATTTTTCCGCGCCGATCATGGTCACGGTGCTGGCGGCGGTGATTCTCAAGGAGCGCGCCAGCGGCTGGCAATGGTTCAGCCTGATTATCGGCTTCGTCGGAGTGGTCATTGCCTGTCGCCCCGACAACATGACTGATCCGCTGCCGATCGTCCTGACCCTGCTGGCGGCGATGTGCTGGGCGTTCACCTATATCCAGTTGCGACAGGTGGATGAGCAGACGTCAGTGCTTGAGCAGATGCTGATCACCAACGTGGTGTTTGTGCTGTGCATGACGGTCGCGTTGCCGTGGACCCACACGCCGTCACCGACGCCTGCCTGGCTGGGCATGCTCGGCGCCGGTCTGGTGGGCGGTATCGGTCAGTTCCTGTTGTTCGCCAGTTTCCGCCGCGCCACCGCGACCTTGCTCGCGCCGTTCGAGTACACCGGCCTGATCTGGGCGTTTGCGCTGTCGAGCCTGGTCTGGGGCACGCTGATGGATACGTCGCTGATGATCGGCGCCGGGCTGATCGCCGTCAGCGGCACCCTGGCGATGATCTTCGGCCGGCACGCCTCACAAGACGTCGTCGGTGCTGAATGCTCCGTGACGCAGCCCCTTTATCCAGCAACGGCAGATATGCAGTCCGTTGGCGGCGCTGAAGGTCTCGGGGTTCAGGCACCACTCGAGCCAGAGACCGTCGAGCATCGCCGATAGGCCGATGGCGGCCAGGCGGGTGTCGTGAATCACGAAGCCTTCGCTGGCGGCCAGGCCGTCGAGCAACTGGCGGATCAGATCGAGGTAGGCGCGGTAGCTTTTTTCGTGGGACTGGCTGACGTGTTCGGAGTGACGGATCAGGCTCCAGAACACCACCCACACGCCGAGCAGTTTCGGGTCCATGACCCTGGGCGAGAACGAGCCTTCCAGGAAGGCATCGAGCTTTTGCGCGGGTGTCTCGGCCTGCTCGATTTCCTGGAGCAGGGCCGTGGTCAGTTCGCTTGCGAGCCGCTGGTAGGTGTCGGCGATCAGTGCCTCGATGCTACCGAAGTGATGGTTGAGCAGACCCACGGACACCCCGGCCTCGGTGGCGATGCGCCGTACGGAAATCCCGGCGTGACCGTCGCGCCCGAGGCAGCGCAGGGTGGCGGCCACCAGCATTTCGCGACGGTCATCGGGTTCGGCGCGGCGGTTTTTCGGGGCATCGGTTGTCACAAGGCTGTCCTTGGGTGAGATTCCACGGTGTCGAGCTTAGTTGAACGCCTGTTCAATCACCAGCCTCGACAGCAGCGATACAACGTTTTTCAACGTTCATGACGGGAGGGAAAGCCAATGCCGCAGGACATTTCATTCAGTGTTCGCAACAACAACGGCGATGCCGTGCGGGTCGGTGCGTGGCGTTATGCAGGTGATGGCAGCGGGCCGAACGTGCACCTGCAGGCCGGCGTACATGCCGATGAAATCGCCGGGATGCTGGTCCTGCACCTGCTGATGCAACGGCTTCAGGTCGCCGAAGCCCAAGGCCGGCTCAAGGGCAACCTGACCGTGGTGCCGCAGGCCAATCCACTGGGTATCGGGCAGTTTCGCCAGGGGCGGATCCTCGGCCGTTATCACGATGCGACCGGGCATAACTTCAATCGCTCGTTCGACCAGTCGGCGGCCATGGAGCGAACTTCGACCTGCGTTCAGGAATGGCAAAAGAAACTGGTGCAACTGGCCGCCACGGCCGATGTGATGCTTGACCTGCACACCGACGACGAGGCCTTGCCGTACCTCTACGTACACCGCAGTTTCTGGCCACGCGGTCGCGAGCTGGCGGCAGCGATGAAGATGGACGTGGCGATCATCTGGGATGACGGCGGCGATGGTTCCTTCGAAGAAACCATCATTGCTCCATGGTTGTGTGAAGGCGTCACCGAGCACCGCATGGCCGCAACCCTGGAGTTGCGCGGGCAGGGCGATGTCAACGACCGCCTCGCCGAACAGGATGCCGAAGGGCTGTACAACTGGTTGTGCGGTTACGGTGTCATCGATGAGTCCGTGTCGCCTGCAGACTGGCCTGTCGAGGCTGTGGAAATGGGCCACATGGAAACCATCATCGCTCCGCAACCCGGCGTGCTGATCTTCGAAAAGGAGCTGGGAGATTTCGTCGAAGAAGGGCAGCGCTTTGCCCGGATTCTCAGGACCCCGGGCGATCCGTCCTCTGAAGTGGTGCTGCATGCCGAGCAAGCGGGGCGCCTGGTGACGCGCTATCGCGATCGCCTGATATCCCAGGGCATGGGCGTGGCGAAATTCACCGGCAGCCGGGTGTCGCGTCACTGGAGCGGCGGGCTGCTGGACCCCAATTGATGCGACGCGACCCCGTGAGTCAACGCAGCGGCCGAAACGCCGTGCGCAGCTCCTCGGTAAAGAGCTCCGGCTGTTCCCACGCTGCGAAATGGCCGCCCTTGGCAGCCTGATGGAAGTAGATCAGGTTGCGATAGGCGCGTCGGGCCCAGCTCTCCGGCGGAAAATAGACATCATCTGGGAATACCGTGACGGCCACCGGCAGGGTGATTTCGCCGGTTTTCTGTGCCGCAGAAAAAAGCGGGCTGCGACCTTTGTTTTCCCAATAGAGCCGACTGGCCGAGGCACCGCTGTTCGTCAACCAGTACAACGTGATGTCGTCCAGTACTTCATCCTTGTTTGGCGATTGCTTGGGGTCGGCGCCATACGTCCACTTGGCAAAGCCCGGGTGACCCAGCATAAACGCCGCGAGGAATGCCGGGGAGTCCGTTACGCCGTAGCCAATCATTTGCGGCCGCGCGGCCATCATTGCGCTGTAGGCCAGGTTTCCCTGTTTAATCGAAGCAGCCAGCGCGTCGTAAGTCGCGCGTTCCTGCTCGGAATACCCCGCAGGTGCGGGGCCACCGGCCGCGAGTGCGGCGGTCGCTTCCGGCGGGACCGTCGCCGGCAGGTTGAGGTGAATGCCCAGTAACCCGGGCACGGACTGGCGCGCCATGGCGCTCGTGATGGGACCGCCCCAGTCGCCACCCTGGGCAACGTAGCGGGAGTACCCCAGTCGCTGCATCAATTGCCCCCAGATCCGGGCCACATGGTCCGGGTCCCATCCGGGTTCAGTCGGTTTGCCGGAGAAGCCGTAGCCAGGGATCGACGGAATCACCACGTCGAATGCATCCGCGTTTTTGCCCCCGTGAGCAGCCGGATCGGTGAGCGGGCCGACCACCTTGATGAACTCCAGTACCGAGCCTGGCCAACCGTGGGTCAGGATCATTGGTAAAGCATTTGGCTGCGGCGAGCGCACCCAGATGAAATGGATAGCGACCCCATCGAGGGTGGTCGTGTACTGAGGCAAGGCATTGAGCTGCGCCTGGGCCTTGCGCCAGTCATAGTTCGTGCCCCAGTAGCGAACCAGTTCCTGCAGTTTCTCCAGCTGTGCACCCTGTGATCGATCGCCCACCGTCTCCTTGTCTGGCCAGCGCGTCGCCGCGATGCGGTTGCGCAGATCAGTGAGTTGTTGATCCTGAATATCGACATGGAAGGGCAGAACCGCGTCGGCGGCGGGAGCGGCGCTCAAGAGGGGCGAGTTGCAGAGTGCGAGGGTCATTAGCAGGACGACGAAAGCAGATTTCATCTTCATTTCCTCGTTGAGAGGTCTGCCTACATCCTTGCCCGGAGCGCATGGGCGAAGGCAGATGCTGCTCCTGAGACTGATCCCGTTCGACGGGACGCGCAAGCAGGTTTTATCAAACACACAAAACCTGTGGCGAGGGAGCTTGCTCCCGCTGGACTGCGCAGCAGGTCCCGCTTTTCAGGTGAAGAGCTGGGGGCCGCTACGCGCCCCAGCGGGAGCAAGCTCCCTCGCCACAGGCAAGTGTCCTGGCCACAGGTAACCTTGTTTATTCGGGCGCCTTCATGCGATGCAGATGTTCTGCGCGCACCTCGTTCTCAAGGCATGCTGAGGGTAATCAGGTAGTTTCCGGAACGGACTGGCGAGCCTGCATCATCCAACAACACATATTGCTGATCGAAATAACGACTTTCCCGGCCACTGTCAGCGAGCAGTTTTACGTTGACGCTGGTTTGACCGACAGCGCGGACGTTCGCGCTCGGCTGAATGGCGCTTGCTTCAACCTTCATTGCGCGACTGTGCGCAGGACATCCATGGAGCGCCAATGTGGCACCCGTGCCCACGCCAGACTTGCAGCCTGGCTCCACAACACTGCCCTGAAAGGCAATGGAGCCCGCCGCCAGGCACACACCATTAAGTGCGAAGAGAAGACTGAAGCCTGCCGTCATACGCTTGCCGTTCATATCTCACGCTCCTTGAGTTGTAAGGTCTACGTCGTCCATGAAGGGTAGAAGCTTGAGGCGTTTCTTGTATCGCCGTGTATCAAGCCACGACATCCTCATACAGCCATACAAAACCGGCGCTTTGCGGATACAGCCGGGATACACCACTGGGGCCAAATAGACCTGCCAAAGCGAGATGCACAACGCACCTCGCACAAGGTTCATTAACCCTTGTGGCACGACCAGAAAGGTCCAGCCACGCCATTGCTCCGGAGTATCAACATGTCTCGTATCCAGTTCCCGAACAAAACCCGTATTGGCCTGATCGCAGTTGCACTGGTCGGCGGTATCAACTTCGCTTCCTCGGCGTTTTCGGCCGAAGCCCTGCCTCAGGGATATCAATTGGCTTCCGCAGAGAAGACCAGCGAAGGCAAGTGTGGCGAAGGTAAATGCGGTGCCGAAGCCAGCGCGCAAAAGACTCAGGCAGAAGGCAAATGCGGTGAGGGCAAGTGCGGCGATGCTTCTTTCGCCAGGACCGACGCCGATCATGACGGCCGCGTGTCACTCAAGGAACTTCTGGCAGTGGCGCCCAAGGGCACTGAGGAGTTCAAGGCGATGGACGCCAACGGCGACGGTTTCCTGTCCGAGGGGGAGGTCTACAAATTCCGCACCAACCAGTACATTTCCAACGGCAAGAAAGTACCGACCGAGCTGTTCACCAAGTTGAGTCAGGCTAAAGACTGATCAGCCGCAACGAAAAAACCCTTCCTGTGTTGGCGCGCAGGAAGGGTTTTTTGCGTTGGGATTACACGCTACCCGTCAGGCTTTGACCCAACGCTGCCGACTCCAACTACTCAACCCATCAACGGCAAACACCAACAGCAACATGGCCAGAATCACCGTGCTGGCCTGAGCCTCCTGGAACAGGCTGAGGCTGACATAAAGCATCTGCCCCAAACCACCGGCACCGACGAAACCGAGCACGCTGGCCATGCGAATGTTGTTTTCCCAGCGGTACAGGATGTACGCCAGCAGTTGCGGAAACAGGTTGGGCAGGGTGCCGTAACAGAAGGCCCAGACCGCATTGGCGCCCTGCAGGCGCAGAGCGTTGGCCGGTCCCGGCGGAGTGTTTTCCAGCGCTTCGGCGAAGAGTCGACCGAGCACGCCGGTGGTGTGCATGGCCAACGCCAGGGTACCGGCGTTCGGGCCGAGACCGGCAGCCAGCACCATCAGCGCGGCCCACACCAGTTCGGGAATGGCGCGCAGGCCATTGAGCACAAGGCGAGACGCACTCTGCAACGGCCAACCGAAGCGCCCGGCCGCCGGCAGCGCCAACAGCAGGCCGAACACCGCCGCGAGCAGCGTGCCCAGGGCCGACATGGCGAGAGTTTCCACGGCGCCGCGGCTGATGGCTTGCAAATGGCCGGCGCTCAGGTCCGGGCTGAGAAAACGCAGCACGTAGGCGCCCATCTGCTTCAGGTTGCTGCTGCCACCCAGTTCACCGAGATCGATACCCAGATAGTTGAACGAGGCGACGACCGCCGCACCGATGCACAGGATCATCAGCAGGTTGATCAGACGATTCATGCCAACCTCCAACGCAGCAGGCGGCTGATCTGATCGGCCAGCAGCACCAATACGAAAAAGGTCAGCAACATGCTCGCCACTTCACCGCCGGCGAACATGCGCAACGACAAGTCAATCTGCTGGCCCAGCCCGCCGGCTCCGACGAATCCCATCACCACGGACGCGCGGATCGCGCACTCCCAGCGGTACACCGTATACGACAGCAGCTCCGCCCCGACGTTGGGCAGAATGCCGTAGCAGAAGGCCGTCAGCCGACCACAGCCGGCTTGCAGCAGCGCATGGGCGGGACGCTGGTCGACCGACTCGAAGATTTCCGCATAGACCTTGCCCAGCATGCCGCTGTAGGTGATGGCAATGGCCAGCACCCCGGCCGTCGGGCCGAGGCCGACGGCGCGCACGAACAGCAAGGCCCAGACGATTTCCGGCACGCTACGCAGGAAGATCAGCAACCCGCGCACCGGCCAGCGCAACAGCCGACCCAGGGCGCTCGGGCGACCACTGCGCGAGGCCGCCGACAGCGACAGCGCCCGGCTGGCCAGCAGGCTGGCGGGGATGGCCAACAGCAGGGCCAGGGCCATGCCGGCAGTGGCGATGGCCAGTGTCTGCAGGGTGGCTTGCCACAGCAACTGCAAGAACTCTTCGCCATGGGCGGGTGGCCAGAAGGCCGAAACAAAATGGCCCATTTCACTCTGGCTGTCGGCCTTGAGCAGCACACCCAGGTCCAGTTCGCTGTAGTGGATACCCGGCCACAGCAGGGCAATGGCCAGCAGGGTCAGCAGCAGGCGCAGGCGCGTGGCCGGATCTCGTGTATCGCGCTTCAGCATCGGGGAATCTGCAGGATCAAGGGCGCCACCGGAGCGGGCGGCGATTGCAGTTGCTCGTTGGCGTAGAGCCTGTCGAGCAAATCGTGGTCGACGTCGCTGGCGGGAAGGTCGAACAGGACCTGACCGTCACGCAATCCGATGATGCGTGAAAAGTGCGCCAGGGCCAGTTCCACCGCATGCAGGCTGGCGACCAGTGTCACCTTGTGTTCCTGCGCGTGGCGGCAAAGGACTGTCAGGGTGTGTCCGGCCAGCACAGGGTCCATCGCCGACACCGGCTCATCGGCCAGCAGCACTTCGGGCGCCTGGTACAGCACGCGGGCAATGCCCACGCGCTGCAGTTGGCCGCCGGACAACTGCTGGCACTGGGCGAACAGCTTGTCACCGAGGTCGAGTTTAAGCAGGGCCGCGCGGGCGCCAGGCACATCCACCGGATGCAGCAGGCTTAGCAGGCTTTTGGCAAAACCCCATTGCCCAAGCTTCCCGGCCAGCACCGCCGTGACCACCCGCTGCCGCGGTGGCAGCGGTGGCGCCTGGTGGACCAGACCGATGCGCGCCCGCAGTTGCTGACGCCGATGCGCACCCAGCTGCCAGGCGTGCTCGCCGAGTACCTCGACTGCGCCGTTGTCAGGGCGCAGGGCGGTGGCCAGCACGTTGAGCAGGCTCGACTTGCCGGCGCCGGACGGACCGATAATGGCGACCTGCTCACCGGCACCGATGTGCAGGTCGATCTCATGCAGCGCACGCACGCCATTGCCGTGGGTGAGGCTGACGCGGTTCAGATGCAAGGTCATTTCAGCAGGTCGGCAGCGCGCGCGGCTTCCTCGATGCCCTTGTAGTTCTCAGGCTTGGTCTCGATGAAACGGCTGGCGGCTTGCAGGTCCAGAATCGCTTTTTGCTCCGGGTTGGCCGGGTCGAGCGCGAGGAAGGCTGTCTTGATTTTGCCAGCCAGGGCCGGGTCGAGGGTGCCGCGCACGGTCCAGTTGTAATCGAAGTAGGCCGGCGTGGTGGCAAAGACCTTGACCTTGTCGGTGTCGACCTTGCCGGCCTTGACCAGTTTTTCCCAGACGCTGGCGTTGAGCACGCCGGCGTCCACTTTGCCAGCCTGAACCCAGGCGACCGTGGCGTCGTGGGCACCGGAGTAACCGACGCGGCTGAAATAGCTTTCCGGCTTGATGCCGTCCTTCAACATGAAATAACGCGGCATCAAACTGCCGGAAGTGGAAGAAACCGAACCGAAGGCAAAGGACTTGCCCTTGAGGTCGGCCAGCGACTTGACGGCCGGGTCGGCGGTGATGAATTTGCTGGTGAACTGGGCATCCTGCTCACGCTGTACCAATGGAATGGCATTGCCGGTTTTCAGTCGTGCCTGCACGAACGTGAAGCCGCCCAGCCAAGCCATGTCGATGCGGTCGGTGGCCAGGGCCTCGACCACCGCCGGGTAGTCGGAAACCGGCACGAATTCGACTTTCATCCCCAGTTGTTGCTCCAGATACTCGCCCAGTGGCTTGAACTTGCGCAGCAGTTCGGTGGGGGCTTCGTCAGGAATGGCGCTGACTTTCAACGTGTCGGCGGCCTGTGTCAGCAGGGCGGAAAAGGATAGGGTCAGGCCAACGGCCAATGCCAGGGTACGGTTGAGCATGGAAGTTCTCCGGTTCAATAGCGGAAAAATGTCGATGCGCCTCGCACAAGCTGTTTGCTGCACGACGCTTCGTGAGGGTAGACGAAAACGCCGCGATTATAGGGACTCCTGCGTGCTTGACCAGCTTTGCAACAGGGCTTAAGGCTAAAAAGACCTGTGGGAGCGGGCTTGCTCGCGAAAGCGGTGGATCAGTCGGCAATGACGTTGACTGACACACCGCTTTCGCG
>NZ_JBWKXF010000049.1:0-45111 GCF_059422645.1 Pseudomonas sp. GW821-FHT01C01
TTGCTGTCGTATACGGCTGTTGGCAGGTCGTCGACGATGTTCACGTCGAGGCTGCCGGTGGCAGTAGTGCCGTTGTCATCGACCACGGTCACGGCGAACTGTTCGGGCAGGTTGTTGGCACCGTTGGCGGTCGGGTGCGCTTCGTTATCGTTGAGGGTGTAGCTGTAGCTGACGACGCCCGTGGCGGCGTTGAACCCGGTGATGGTCAGGGTGCTACCCAGTGGCGTGGTGATCGACTGCGGGAAGCCGGCGGCCACGCCAGCGCTGACCACGGCAATACCGCCGACGCTCAGGGTCGTCACGCCGTCCAGCGCGGTGACAGTGAAGGTGCCGGTCTGCGTCAGCGCCGACGCGTTGGGGTTGCTGCCGTCGCTGAGGTTTTTCTCGTAGACCGTCAGCTCACCGCCATACACGTCGAGGCCGTTGAGGGTCACCGGATTGTCATTGTTGTGGATCTGCAGCACCAGGTTCGCCGTGCTGGTGTCGCCGTCCGAGTCGGTGAGGGTGTAGTTGAAGGTTTCGGTACCGTTGCCGCCGCCGTGCAGGGCCTTGAAGTCGGCATCGCTGGTGTTGAGGGTGTAGGTGTACGTGCCGTTGGCATTCAGCACCAGGGTGCCGTACGTGCCGGTGAAGGTGCCGGGGGTGATCGGTCCGGCATTTTCCCCGAGCGACACGCGGTCGGCGCCTTGCACGTCGTTGGTCAGCACGTTGCCGCTCAACGTCAGCAGGGTTTCCGAGGCCGTTGAAGCATTGCTGTCGTATACGGCTGTTGGCAGGTCGTCGACGATGTTCACGTCGAGGCTGCCGGTGGCAGTAGTGCCGTTGTCATCGACCACGGTGACGGCGAACTGTTCGGGCAGGTTGTTGGCACCGTTGGCGGTTGGGTGCGCTTCGTTAGCGTTGAGGGTGTAGCTGTAGCTGAGCACTCCAGTCGCCGCATTGAAGCCGGTGATGGTCAGCGTGCTGCCCAGCGGGGTGGTGATCGATTGCGGGAAGCCGGCGGCTACGCCAGCGCTGACCACGGCGATGCCGCCGACGCTCAGGGTCGTCACACCATCCAGCGCGGTGACGGTGAAGGTGCCGGTCTGGGTCAGCGCGGTGGCATCCGGTGTGCTGCCGTCGCTGAGGTTTTTCTCAAAGACGGTGAGCTCGCCACCCTGAACATTCAAACCGCCAATCGTGATCGGGTCATCGTTGTTATGGATCTGCAATACCAGGTTGGCGGTGCTGGTGTCGCCGTCGGCGTCCGTCAGCGTATAGCTGAAGGTTTCGGTACCGTTGCCGCCGCCGTGCAACGCTTTGAAATCGGCATCGCTGGTGTTCAACGTGTAGGTGTAAGTGCCGTTGGCGTTGAGCACCAGGGTGCCGTACGTGCCGGTGAAAGTGCCGGGGGTGATCGGGCCGGCATTTTCCCCGAGCGGCACCCGGTCGGCGCCTTGCACGTCGTTGCTCAGCACGTTGCCGCTCAACGTCAGCAGGGTTTCCGATGCGGTACTGGCGTTGCTGTCATTCACGCCTTGCGGCAGGTCGTCGACGATGTTCACGTCGAGGCTGCCGGTGGCGGTGCTGCCGTTGTCGTCGACCACGGTCACGGCGAACTGTTCGGGCAGGTTGTTGGCACCGTTGGCTGTTGGGTGCGCTTCGTTAGCGTTGAGGGTGTAGCTGTAGCTGAGCACGCCGGTCGCCGCATTGAACCCGGTGATGGTCAGCGTGCTGCCCAGCGGGGTGGTGATCGATTGCGGGAAGCCGGCGGCTACGCCAGCGCTGACCACGGCGATACCGCCGACGCTCAGGGTCGTCACGCCATCCAGCGCGGTGACGGTGAAGGTGCCGGTCTGGGTCAGGGCCGTGGCATCCGGTGCGCTGCCGTCGCTGAGATTTTTCTCGAAGACGGTGAGCTCGCCGCCCCCAACGTTCAAACCGCCAATCGTGATCGGGTCATCGTTGTTATGGATCTGCAATACCAGGTTGGCGGTGCTGGTGTCGCCGTCGGCGTCCGTCAGCGTATAGCTGAAGGTTTCGGTACCGTTGCCGCCGCCGTGCAACGCTTTGAAATCGGCATCGCTGGTGTTCAACGTGTAGGTGTAAGTGCCGTTGGCGTTGAGCACCAGGGTGCCGTACGTGCCGGTGAAAGTGCCGGGGGTGATCGGGCCGGCATTTTCCCCGAGCGGCACCCGGTCGGCGCCTTGCACGTCGTTGCTCAGCACGTTGCCGCTCAACGTCAGCAGGGTTTCCGATGCGGTACTGGCGTTGCTGTCATTCACACCTTGCGGCAGGTCGTCGACGATGTTCACGTCGAGGCTGCCGGTGGCAGTGGTGCCGTTGTCGTCGACCACGGTCACGGCGAACTGTTCGGGCAGGTTGTTGGCACCGTTGGCTGTTGGGTGCGCTTCGTTAGCGTTGAGGGTGTAGCTGTAGCTGAGCACGCCGGTCGCCGCATTGAACCCGGTGATGGTCAGCGTGCTGCCCAGCGGGGTGGTGATCGATTGCGGGAAGCCGGCGGCTACGCCAGCGCTGACCACGGCGATACCGCCGACGCTCAGGGTCGTCACGCCATCCAGCGCGGTGACGGTGAAGGTGCCGGTCTGGGTCAGGGCCGGTGCGTCGGGGCTGCTGCCGTCGCTGAGATTTTTCTCGAAGACGGTCAACTCGCCGCCCCCAACGTTCAAACCGCCAATCGTGATCGGGTCATCGTTGTTGTGGATCTGCAATACCAGGTTCGCCGTGCTGGTGTCACCGTCGGCGTCCGTCAACGTATAGCTGAAGGTTTCGGTGCCATTGCCGCCACCGTGCAGGGCTTTGAAATCGGCATCGCTGGTGTTCAACGTGTAGGTGTAAGTGCCGTTGGCATTCAGCACCAGGGTGCCGTAAGTCCCGGTAAAGGTGCCAGGGGTAATCGGTCCGCTATTTTCCCCGAGCGGCACCCGGTCGGCGCCTTGCACATCATTGCTCAGCACGTTGCCGTTCAGCGTCAGCAAGGTTTCCGAGGCGGTGCCATTGCTGTCGTCGACTGCTCTCGGCACGTCGTCGGTGATGTTGATATCCAGCGAACCGGTGGTGCTGTCGCCATTGCTGTCGTTGGCCACCACGGTGAGGTGCTCGCCGAGACTATTGGCACCCTCACCGCTCGCATGGGTTTCGGGAACGTTGAGGGTGTAGCTGTAACTGACCACGCCCGTGGCCGGGTTGTAACCGGTGACAGTCAGCGTGCTGCCCAGCGGGGTGGTGATCGATTGCGGGAAGCTGGCGGCCACGCCAGCGCTGACCACGGCGATGCCGCCGATGTTGAGGCTGGTCAGCCCGTCGGGTGAATTGACGGTGAAGGTGCCGCTTTGGGTCAGCGCGCCTGCGTTACTCGCCGAACCGTCGGCCAGGTTGGCTTCATTGACGGTCAGCTCGCCGCCCTGCACCGACAGGCCATCGAAGGTGACCGGATTGTTCGGCACCTCGGGAACCACCGGTGGCACCTCAGGGACATCGGCTGCTACGACGTTATTGTCCGGATTAGCGTTCAGGCGTTCTTCGGGAAGTTCTGGAATGCCATTGAAACCGGCAGTGGGGAAACCAATGATCGGGTCGACTCGCCCGCCCACTTCTTCAAGCAGGACGAAACTATGGCCACTGCCCTGGACGCCACCCGGCACGCCGGTAGTCATAGCAGGCCCGGCAGCGGTGGCTTCAGCGGTCTGGGTCGGGTCGTCGCCCGCCGCAATGGCTTTTTGCAGCTGTTCGACATCGGTCAGCTGTGCTTGGCTCGGCGTCACCGCTTCAGGGGAGTCCACATGGGGAATCTGATTGGCGAGCAGCTGCGCAGTCATCTGCATGCTGCTGCCGCGCCCGAGGGTCAGTTCCTGGCCATTTTGCAGATGCACCGCCACTGCGCCTTCGGCGCCGGTGCTCAGTTGGTCGCCGGCAAACAGCCGATCCCCCTCGACCAAAGCACGCCGGGTGCCGTCGCCCGCAACCGCGAACACCTGGCCGATGACCTTACTGACGATACCGATGAGCGTTGCCATGGTGCACTTCCTCCGCTGCCAACCGCTGTCGGCACCTTGTTTGTGCGAAGAATGTGCGCATGGCTCAAGCGGGTTGTCTGGCGGATCGTGTTCCGGCTGCCGGTTTACTTGAGTAAGCCGCAGCCCCGGCAACGATCTCGCCCAGCCAGTCGCTCACGGCGCTGTTTGCGATTTCGGGAAAAACCCTCTGCAATCAATGGCATCGGATCCCTGTGCGCAACAACGTGGCCTGTGAGCAATGCGTAACGATCTCGAATCAGTCAAGTGACAAAAAACCGTCGCCATCAGATCGTTCGCATCCCTCCCCTCCAGCACTTCTCCGCTCTATGTCGATAAGTGGATTGGAACTTTCCTCAAACCCCGATGAGCGCCCTAGAGCCCATAAAACAAGGGCTTTCGAATTGAACAATGTGCTGGATTTTGCAGAGCTCATAAGTTTTTTTTGGCATACGCGTTATGAAAAAAATTTCTTAGCTACGCTCCAGAATGTTCTTAGCTCTTTTGTTAAAGAGGTGAAACAACTTTACCTATAAAAGTCGTCAAATAATTGGCGACTGATAAGCACCATCAGGAATCAGGGAGATGTAAATGCGCCTATTAACCCCCCTCTGCAGCGCGGTTCTTTTAGCCATGGCCTGCTCGTCCCAGGCTCAGGCCATGACGCTGACCGAAGCAATCCAGAGCACCATCGCGACCCACCCGGAGCTGGCTTCGCGGGTGGACAGCCGTCTGTCGGCTGATGAGGACGTGAAGGTCGCCAAAGGGGGCTATTATCCATCGGTTGATCTGAACGCCGCCTACGGGCGCGCGTACAGCGATAACACCAATACCCGGGCGCTCACCCCCAGCGGGCACAACACTGAAACCTTGAACTACACCCAGTCGGAATTGCGCCTGCGGCAAATGCTCTTCGACGGGTTCAACACGTCCAATGAAGTCGAACGCACCAAAGGCGTGGTCAACTCCAGAGCCTATTACGCTCAGGGTACGGCTCAGGACCTGGCCCTGCGCACCACCGAGGTCTACCTCGAAGTGCTCAAGCGCCGCGAACTGGTGACACTGGCCAAGAACAACCTGCAAGCGCACTTGCGGGTCAACGACCAGATCGGCCTGCGCACCCAGCGCGGTGTGGGCAGCAACGCCGATGCCGACCAGTCCTCGGCTCGCCGGGCACTGGCAGAAAACAACCTCGACACTGCCGAAGTTGATCTGGCCGATGCCGAGTCGAACTTCTACGCCGTTGTGGGGCGCATGCCCGATGAACTCGAAACCCCGCCGTCGATTCGTGGCGAAGTCCCCACCTCGCTGCCCGAAGCCCAGCAGAGCATGGTGGAAAACAACCCTTACCTGAAATCCGCCCAGGCCGACGTGCAATCGGCCGAAAGCCAGTACGAAGTCGCCAAGTCGCCGTTCTACCCACGCTTCGACGCCGAGGCGGCAGTGGGCGCGAACAACAACGTGCAGGGTGACGAAGGCCACGACAACGAATGGCGAGTCGGCGTGATCATGAACTACAACCTGTTCCGCGGCGGCAGCGACAAGGCGCGCCTGGCCTCTGACTCGCACAAGATCAACCAGGCCATGGACATCCGTAACAATGCCCTGCGCCAGCTCAACGAAAACATTCACCTGGCCTGGAACGCCATGGTCAATGCCAAGAAACAAACCCCGACCGCCCGTGAATACGCCGACACCAGCAAGCGCGTACGCATTGCCTATCAGGATCAGTTCGGCCTCGGTCAACGGACCCTGCTTGACCTGCTGGACAGTGAAAACGAACTCTACAACGCCAACCGTCGCTACACCGAAGTGCGCTACACCGAAGAGTTTTCGATGTACCGCGTCCTGGCGAACATGGGCCAGTTGTTGAGCAAACAACGGGTCGTACTGCCCGCCGACGCGATCGCCCAGACCGAAGTGAAAAACGAAGCTCGTCTGCCTGAAATGAAGTAGTGCATGGGAGGGTTCAATGACCAGCATGGAACCCGGCAACACCGGTGTCGATCCGCGCCTGAGCTTCGATGACCCGCTTCTGGACGGTCTGTTGATCCTCTGCAAACTCCACGACGCGACAGTCAGTCGCGCCAGCCTCAGTGCCGGGCTCCCAATGGCACACCAACGCCTGAGCCTGGACCTGCTGCCCCGTGCAGCGGCCCGGGCCGGTTTGCAGGCGCGCTTGCTGCGCCGTGACCTCAAAGACATTTCCCCGCTCAACCTGCCCGTGCTGCTGTTGCTCAACAACGGCCGCACGGCCGTCCTGCGTCGTTATAGCGAGGACGGCAAGGTGTTGATCCTGCCCAGCGAAGCCGACGGCGGCGAGCAATGGCTCAGCCCTGAAGAGCTGGCCGAACACTACAGTGGCCAGGCGTTGTTTGCCCGGCCACGCCACGAACTCGAAGACTTGCGCTCGCCGCTGGTGCCTCGGGTCCAGGCCTGGTTTCGCGATACGCTGAAGCTGTCGAAATGGCTCTACAGCGATGCGATTCTGGCGAGTTTCCTGATCAACCTGCTGGGGCTGATGGTGCCGCTGTTCGTGATGCAGACCTACGACCGCGTGGTGCCGAACCAGGCCACTTCGACTTTGTGGGTGCTGGCGATCGGTCTGCTGATCGGCACCGCTTTCGAACTGGTGCTGCGGATCGTGCGCGCGCACTTGCTGGATACCGCCGGCAAGAAAACCGATGTGATCCTGTCGGCCACCCTGTTCGAGCGCATCACCGGCATGGCGATGAAAGCGCGGCCGGCGACCATTGGTGGTTTTGCCCAAAGCATTCATGACTTCCAGGGCCTGCGGGAATTCCTCACCGCCGTGACCCTCACCAGCCTGATCGACCTGCCCTTCTGCCTGTTGATGCTACTGGTGATCGGCCTGCTCGGTGGCTGGCTGGTGGTAATCCCGATTCTGGCGTTTCCCATCACGATCATCTTCGCGATGGTGATCCAGGTCCGCCTGCGCGACACCGTGCAAAAGAGCCTCAGCCTCGGCGCCGAACGCCAGGCACTGTTGATCGAAACCCTCAGTGGCCTGGAAACCCTCAAGGCCTGCAGCGCCGAAAGCGAACGCCAGCACAAATGGGAAAGCACCCACGGTGCCCTCTCCCGCCTCGACAGCCACGCACGCAACCTCTCGGCCCTGGCCACCAACGGCACGCTCTTCATCCAGCAGCTGTCCGGCATGGCAACCATCGTCGCCGGGGTCTACAGCATCATCGCCGGCAACCTCAGCGTCGGTGCCCTGGTGGCCAGCTACATGTTGGGCAGTCGGGTGCTGGCGCCACTGGGACAGATCGCCGGCCTGATCACCCGCTACCAGCAAGCGCAACTGACCATGAAAAGCACCGACGCGCTGATGAGCCTGCCCCAGGAGCGCGACGCCAAACAACGGCCGCTGGAGCGCACCCAGCTACAAGGCGCGCTGGATGTTGTCGGCGTAACCTTCCACTACAACGGCCAGAGTGCTCCCGCCCTGGCCAACATCAGCTTCAGTGTGAAACCCGGTGAGCGCATCGGCATCATCGGCCGCAGCGGTTCAGGCAAAAGTACCCTGGCGCGAATGGTGATGGGGTTCTACGAACCGGATGAAGGCCAGTTGCTGCTCGATGGCCTGGACCTGCGGCAACTGGACGTCGCCGACCTGCGCCATCAAATCGGCTACGTCGCCCACGACCTGCCGCTGCTGGCCGGCAGCCTGCGCGACAACCTGACCCTCGGCGCGCGCTATATCAGCGACTCACGCATGCTCGAAGTGGCGGAAATGACCGGGGTCACCGAACTGGCCCGGCAACACCCGCACGGCTTCGACCGGCCCGTGGGCGAGCGCGGACAGTTGCTGTCCGGTGGTCAGCGCCAGGCGGTTTTGCTGGCCCGGGCATTGTTGCTCGACCCGCCGATTCTGCTGCTCGACGAACCTACCAGCGCCATGGACAACAGCAGTGAAGACGTTCTGCGGAAAAAACTCCACGACTGGGTCCAGGGCAAAACCGTGCTGCTGGTGACTCACCGCACCTCGATGCTGAGCCTGGTGGATCGGCTGGTGGTGCTGGACAACGGACGGATCGTCGCCGACGGGCCGAAAGAAGCAGTCATCGATGCACTGCGCAAGGGCCGTGTCGGCTCTGCGGCTGTTTAGATGCGAATACACAACCTGTGGCGAGGGAGCTTGCTCCCGCTGGGTTGCGAAGCAGCCCCCTCGTTGTGTCATCTGGATCGCGCCAGCAGTTTTTGCGACGGCTTCGCCGCCGGACGGGAGCAAGCTCCCTCGCCACAGGATTGTGTTCGGCACTATTTCTCTTAACTGACGGGTATCGCCCATGTCTGCTCAAACGCCAGATTCAGCGCCCCGAGGCTACTTCAACAGCTTCGGCAAAAGCGCCGAAGTCGATTTCATGCCGGAAACCGCCGGCGCCTCATTGCAGGACTCACCGCGCTGGTCGCGGATCACCGTGTGGCTGGCGGCGGCGTTGCTGATCAGCGCGCTGGTCTGGGCCAAATTCGCCGTGTTGCAGGAAGTCACCATGGGCGAAGGCAAGGCGATTCCGTCGAGCAAGGTCCAGGTGATCCAGAACCTCGAGGGCGGCATCGTCACCGAGATTTTTGTGCGCGAAGGGCAAATGGTGAACAAGGGCGACACCTTGCTGCGCCTCGATGACACGCGCTACCTGTCGAACAAGGGCGAAAGCGAAGCCGATCGCTATGCCTTGACTGCGCAAGTCGAACGGCTTTCGGCGGAAGCTGAAGGCCGGCCGTTCAAGCTGTCAGAAGAAGTGATCGCCAAAGCCCCGCAAGTGGCTGAAGACGAGCGTTCGCTATATGAGCAACGGCAACGTCGACTGGCCAGCGAGCAGCGCACATTGTCCGAGCAACTTCGGCAAAAAACCCAGGAGTTGGCAGAGTTCCGCTCGAAACAGGGGCAATTCAGCTCCAGCCTTGCGCTGCTGCAACAAGAAATGAACATGTCCACGCCACTAGTGGGCACCGGCGCGGTGTCACCGGTAGAAATCCTGCGGCTCAAACGCAGCGCGGTGGAGATTCGCGGCTCACTGAACGCCACCACCCTGGCGATTCCCCGGGCCGAATCGGCGATCAACGAGATCAAAAGCAAGATAGATGAATCGGAACAGACCTTCCGCTCGGAAGCCGCCAAAGAGTTGAATGAGAAACGCACCGACCTGTCGAAAATCACGGCATCGAGCATCGCCATCGACGACCGTGTCACCCGTACTACGGTGGTATCGCCGGTTCACGGCATCATCAAGGTATTGAAGGTCAACACCATCGGCGGCGTGGTCCAGCCCGGCAACGACATGGTGGAAATCGTACCGCTGGAAGACAACCTGCTGATCGAAGCCAAGGTCCGCCCGCAAGACGTTGCATTCCTGCATCCGGGCCAGAAAGCCATGGTCAAGTTCAGTGCCTACGACTACACGATCTACGGTGGCCTGAGCGCCAAGCTGGAGCTGATCGGTGCCGACACCATCACCGATGACAAGGGCAACAGCTTTTATCTGATTCAGGTGCGCACTGACAAAAATCATCTGGGCGGGGATGTGAAACCGTTGCTGATCATCCCGGGGATGGTGGCGACGGTGGACATTATTACCGGGGAGAAAACGGTGCTGGATTACTTGCTTAAGCCGGTGCTCAAGGCGCGGACCGAGGCAATGCGGGAGCGGTAGTTTCTGGCTGAGATTTTCTGGTGATTGTTCCGCCGCTTTCGCGAGCAAGCCCGCTCCCACATTCGACCGTGTTCCTCCAGGAGAAATACGATCAAATGTGGGAGCGGGCTTGATCGCGAAGAGGCCGGCACAAACAGCGATCAATTATCACCATGATTACGCTGGTAAACCTCCTCCCCCATCGCCGCAATCTGCCCTTCGATCAACGCTTCGAACGGCTTCAACAACGGCGCAAACGAAGTCGGCGCTTCAAGGGTTTCCAGCGCCTGCACAATCGCCTCCACTGTCGACAACGCCCCCGGTCCCGGCGCCTTGCGCAGCCGATAACGGGACACTCCCCCTTCGGCCAGCGTCACCCTCGGCAACGCCGCCAGCAGCGGATTGAGGTGCAGCATCTTGCGCGCCTTGCGCCAGGTGCCATCCGGGACGACCAGCAACAAGGGTTCGTCTGTCGGGGCATAAATCTGCATCGGCTGCGCATCGTCTCCGGGAAACAACAAGCGCGCCTGATATCCCGGCTGCCTCAGCAATGCCGGCAAATCCTCGAACACTTCCCCCACGATCAACTCGGCATTGTTCAAGCCCAACGCCGCCAACCGTGCCGTGTTCAGCGCATGGTTCACTTCGCTCGGATGCTGCAACAGCAACACGCGGGTGCGGCTGTCGAGGCTCGGGATCAACGGGCACAGGCAGTGGCTTTGCGGGCGCAGGCAGCGCGGGCACTGGATTCTGGACATCTTCTCAGGCCTGATTCAGTTGGGCTTTAAGCAAGTCGCGGAACGTCTGGATCAGCGGCTCGCGGCTGCGGCCCCGGCGCACGATCATCGAGAACGGCGCCTGATAGCCGAATGTCGCCGGCAGCAACACCCGCAAGTCGCCCTTGTCGGCCCAGGCCTGGGCGTAGTGCTCCGGTAAATAGCCGATGTAGGCGCCGGACAGCACCAGAATCAACTGGGCTTCCATACTTTCCACGGTCGCGGCGCTGTGCTTGAAGCCATGACGCGCCAGTTCAGCCTGACTCCAGTAGCCACGACCGACCATGCGCTGCTGGGTGATGACTTGCTCGGGAATGCGC
The DNA here is from genome assembly GCF_059422645.1 of Pseudomonas sp. GW821-FHT01C01. Lineage (NCBI taxonomy): Bacteria > Pseudomonadati > Pseudomonadota > Gammaproteobacteria > Pseudomonadales > Pseudomonadaceae > Pseudomonas > Pseudomonas sp. GW821-FHT01C01. Next base: position 10,767 of record NZ_JBWKXF010000049.1, read on the forward strand.
CGTTCATTGAACAGCGGATGGCGCGTGCTGCAATACAACCAGTGTTGTTCACGGTACAGCGGCATGTACACCAGGCCGCTCATGCGTGTGGAAAACGCACCGATGGCCAGATCGAGACGGTTGTCCTGCACGCCGAGTTGCAATTCGTAAGGGCTCATGACCGACAGGTGCAAGTGCACGGCCGGGTGTTCCTGGCTGTAGGCGCCGATGGCTTCGGCGAACGGCAGGGCCTTGTCGCTGACGGTGGAGTCGATCACCCCGAGGTTCAACGTTCCACGCAACTCGCCCTTCAGCGCGGCGGCGTACTGCTCGAAGCCTTCGAGTTCGCCCAACAGGCGCAGGGTTTCCTGATGGAACAACTCGCCCTTGCTGGTCAGGCTGAAACCGCCACGGCCGCGATGGCAGAGCACCAGGCCGAGGGCCGCTTCGAGCTGGCTCATGTAGGTGCTGATGGCCGACGTCGAGAGGTTGAGCTCCTGCTGGGCATTCGCGAAGCCCTGGTGACGCACCACGCTGACGAAGATGCGCAATAGTTTCAGGTCGGGTAAAGCGTTGGCCATGGGGGGCTCCAGCAGCAACACAAAAATCAGGTGGACGATAACGCTCTGTAGCAGCTGGCGAAGCCTGCGTCCGGCGGCGAAGCCGTCGTGAAATCAGGCGACGCGCTGTTTCAGGAAAACCTCGCGTTCAGGTTTTGACGACGGCTTCGCCGCCGAACGCAGCCTCGCGGTGCTCGGCAGCTGCTACAGGAAACCCTGTGAGTCTATCGCCGTCATCACCATTAGTTTAGAAAAATCTGAACTAAGTATTTGCGCCTAGCGATTCTTCCTGGCCACTACATTTCGCAGAATCGGCCCACAACGGTGCCCGTACCTTCCGTGAACGGCGCAACCCAATAAATAAAACAACGACGATGAGGCCCTACCCGTGGACAAGATTCTTCACCAACCACTGGGCGGCAACGAAATGCCGCGCTTCGGCGGCATCGCCACCATGATGCGACTCCCCCACTTGAATACCGCTGCCGGCCTGGACGCTGCCTTCGTAGGCGTACCACTGGACATCGGTACCTCGCTGCGCCCTGGCACCCGTTTCGGGCCTCGCGAAATCCGCGCTGAATCGGTAATGATCCGCCCGTACAACATGGCGACCGGCGCTGCGCCGTTCGACTCGCTGTCGGTTGCCGACATTGGCGACATCGCGATCAACACCTTCAACCTGCTGGATGCCGTGCGGATCATCGAAGAATCCTACGACAACATCCTCGAACACGATGTGATCCCTCTGACCCTGGGCGGCGACCACACCATCACCCTGCCAATCCTGCGTGCCATCCATAAAAAGCACGGCAAGGTCGGCCTGGTGCACATCGACGCTCACGCCGATGTGAACGACCACATGTTTGGCGAGAAAATCGCCCACGGCACCACCTTCCGTCGTGCAGTCGAAGAAGGCCTGCTGGACCCCGACCGCGTGGTGCAGATCGGCCTGCGCGCCCAGGGCTACACCGCTGACGACTTCAACTGGAGCCGCAACCAGGGCTTCCGTGTGGTTCAGGCTGAAGAGTGCTGGCACAAATCGCTGGAGCCTCTGATGGCTGAAGTCCGTGAGAAAGTCGGTGGCGGTCCTGTTTACCTGAGCTTCGACATCGACGGTATCGACCCGGCCTGGGCACCTGGCACCGGCACCCCGGAAATCGGCGGTCTGACGACCATTCAGGCGATCGAGATCGTTCGTGGCTGCCAAGGCCTCGACCTGGTCGGCTGCGATCTGGTAGAAGTCTCGCCCGCTTACGACACCACCGGCAACACCTCGCTGCTGGCCGCCAACCTGCTGTACGAAATGCTCTGCGTACTGCCTGGCGTAGTCCACCGCTGAGGATGGTTCATGAACGAACGCGATCAGGTTTTGAAAGCCGCCGCCGATCTGGTGTCCGCTTTTGCCCGTAACGATCGCGAAGCCTACTTCGGCGCTTTCAGCGCCGATGCCAGCTTCGTCTTCTATACCCTCGAACAGCCCCTGCTGTCGCGCGACGCCTACCAGGCGATGTGGGACAGCTGGCGCGCCGAGGATGGCTTCGAGGTGCTCTCGTGCACCTCGAGCAACGCTTTCGTCAGCCTGCAGGGTGACGTGGCGATTTTCATCCATGACGTAGCCACCGAGCTGCGCATGCAAGGGGAGCAGCACTTTAGCCAGGAGCGCGAGACGATTGTTTTCAAGAAACAAGCGTCTGGCCAAGAACAACAAGGCCTATGGCTGGCCTGCCACGAACATTTGTCCGCGATGCCGGAAGGGCTGCCACCCCCTTAGCCAACACAGGTGACGCTCACGCACGATGAGCGCGCCTTTATGATCGGAGCTGATCATGAATAACAACAACAAAGACCAAAGCCTTACACAAATTGAAACCCACGGGGTCGAACAGATCCCGGACAACGAACGCACCGCAGGTCCGACGGACTTGTTCCGGATGATCTTCGGTGGTTCCAACACCTTTGCTACCGCCGTCCTCGGCAGTTTCCCGGTACTGTTCGGCCTGTCTTTCCAGGCGGGCGTCTGGGCGATTGTGCTGGGCGTGTTGCTGGGTTCGCTGATCCTCGCGCCAATGGGCCTGTTCGGCCCGATCAACGGCACGAACAACGCCGTGTCTTCCGGTGCGCACTTCGGCGTGCACGGGCGGATCGTCGGTTCGTTCCTGTCGCTGCTGACCGCCATCGCCTTCTTCTCGCTCTCGGTGTGGAGTTCGGGGGATGCGCTGATCGGTGGCGCCAAACGCCTGATCGGCCTGCCGGAAACCGACCTGACCCTGGGCCTGGCCTACGGTCTGTTCGCGATTCTGGTACTGACCGTGTGCATCTATGGCTTCCGCTTCCTGCTGTGGGTCAACAAGATCGCGGTGTGGAGTGCCAGTTTGCTGTTCCTGCTGGGCATCTTCGCGTTCGCCGGTCCTTTCGATGCGAACTACGCCGGCACCGTGAACATGGGCCAACCCGGTTTCTGGGCCGCCTTCATCGGCGCAGCGCTGGTGGCCATGAGCAACCCGATTTCCTTCGGTGCGTTCCTCGGCGACTGGTCGCGCTACATTCCGCGTGACACCTCCAAGCGCCGCATCATGGCAGCGGTGGTGATTTCGCAGATCGCCACGTTCATCCCGTTCCTGTTCGGCCTGGCCACCGCCACCATCGTAGCGATCAAGGCGCCGGACTACATCGCGGCCAACAACTATGTCGGCGGCCTGCTGGCAGTCTCGCCGAGCTGGTTCTTCCTGCCGGTGTGCCTGATCGCAGTGATTGGTGGCATGTCCACCGGCACCACCTCGCTCTACGGCACCGGCCTGGACATGTCCAGCGTGTTCCCACGCGTGCTGTCGCGGGTCAAGGCCACGCTGCTGATCGGGGTGATGTCGATTGCCTTCATCTTCATCGGGCGCTTCGCGGCCAACCTGGTGCAGAGCGTATCGACCTTCGCCGTACTGATCATCACCTGCACCACCCCCTGGATGGTGATCATGATCATCGGCCTGCTGGTGCGTCGCGGCTTCTATTGCCCGGATGACCTGCAAGTGTTCACCCGTGGCGAGAAAGGTGGCCGTTACTGGTTCACCCACGGCTGGAACTGGCGTGGCCTGGGTGCCTGGATCCCGAGCGCGGCCGTCGGCCTGTGCTTCGTGAACCTGCCGGGGCAGTTTGTCGGGCCACTGGGCGAAATGGCCGGTGGTATCGACATCAGCCTGCCGGTGACCCTGGGCCTGGCCTCGCTGGTGTACCTGGCGCTGCTGAGCCTGTTCCCGGAACCGCGCGAAGTGTTCGGCCCGAACGACTCGCGCAGCAAGACCACGGATTCGCTCGCTAAACCGGCGATGCGACAAACCGCCTGATTCAACACGTTAAACGCACTACCTGTAGGAGCGGGCTTGCCCGCGAAGACGGCAGCACATCCAACATTGATGTGACTGACAGACCGCTTTCGCGAGCAAGCCCGCTCCCACAGGGATTGATTTTCAGCCTCACATAAAAAAGACAATCGGAGACACGCCATAATGGCTTTGGATTTATTCGTTGTACTCATCTACGCCGCCGCGATGCTGCTACTCGGCTACTACGGCATGCGCAAGGCCAAGACCAACGAAGACTTTTTGGTCGCAGGTCGTAACCTCGGCCCAAGCCTGTACATGGGCACCATGGCTGCCACCGTTCTGGGCGGCGCGTCCACCGTGGGCACCGTGCGTCTGGGCTACGTGCATGGCATCTCCGGTTTCTGGCTTTGCGCCGCACTGGGTTGCGGGATCGTGGCGCTGAACCTGTTCCTCGCCAAACCACTGTTGAAGCTGAAGATCTACACCGTTACCCAGGTGCTGGAAAAACGCTACAACCCGATGGCCCGCTCTGCGAGCGCGGTGATCATGCTGGCCTACGCGCTGATGATCGGCGTGACCTCGATCCTGGCCATCGGCACCGTTCTGCAAGTGCTGTTCGGCCTGCCGTTCTGGATCTCGGTACTGCTCGGCGGCGGCGTCGTGGTGATCTACTCGGCCATTGGCGGCATGTGGTCGCTGACCCTGACCGACATCGTCCAGTTCGTGATCAAGACCGTAGGCCTGATGTTCATCCTGTTGCCGATCTGCATGTACCGCGTCGGTGGCTGGGATGAGTTGGTGATGAAACTGCCAGCGGCGAGCTTCAGCTTCACCACCATCGGCTGGGACACCATCATCACCTACTTCATGATCTACTTCTTCGGCATCCTGATCGGTCAGGACATCTGGCAACGGGTGTTCACCGTCAAGACCGCCAAAGTGGCTCAGGTTGCCGGTACCGCTGCCGGTATCTACTGCATCCTCTACGGCCTGGCCTGTGCCCTGATCGGCATGGCTGCACATGTGCTGATCCCGGATCTGGACAACGTCAACAACGCCTTCGCCGCCATCGTCAAACTGTCGCTGCCGGACGGTATCCGTGGCCTGGTGATCGCTGCCGCACTGGCCGCCATGATGTCCACCGCCAGCGCCGGCCTGCTCGCCGCTGCTACCACCCTGACCGAAGACCTGCTGCCGAAACTGCGTGGCGGCAAACAGTCGAGCCTGGCGATCAACCGCCTGTTCACCCTGTTGACCGGCATCGTGGTACTCGGCATCGCACTGGTGGTCAACGACGTGATCAGCGCCCTGACCCTGGCCTACAACCTGTTGGTGGGTGGCATGCTGATTCCGCTGATGGGCGCCATCTTCTGGAAGCGCGCCACCACCGCCGGCGCCATCGCCAGCATGGGCATGGGCTTCGCTACCGCGCTGCTGTTCATGTTCAAGGACGGTCTGGATGCCAACACCCCGATTTACTACAGCCTCGGCGTTGGCCTGGTGAGCTTCGTGCTGGTCAGCCTGCTGTCCCCTCGCCCGGCGGCAGTGGCCAGCGCTGCCTAAGCTGAACATAACGACTTGATGCTTTCTTCGACGGGTGTGGCGTCGGTTGCCACACCCGTTTTTTTTCGTCTGGAGAAAACGCTTTATGAAGATTGTTTCTCGCGACCAATGGTTCGAAGTGAAATCGCTCAGTGACGGCATCCGCCTGATTCACGAGCCGTACATCCGGCCTTTCTACCGCTGCAACCTCTGGCACATCCAGGGCCGCGACAAAGACCTGCTGCTGGACAGCGGCTCGGGCCTGGTCAGCCTGCGCGAGCAACTGCCGTGGATCACCGAACGGCCGCTGGTGGCAGTAGCCAGTCATTGCCATTTCGATCACATTGCCGGTCATCACGAGTTCAACGAGCGCCTGGTGCATCCGGCCGAGGCGGACATTCTCGCCGCGCCGGATGGCGACAACGACTTGAGCAAAGCCTTTGTCGGCGACGACATGTTCGAGGCGCACCCTGATTGCCCGCTGTGCTACGCCGAGTACCGGGTAAAAGCCGCACCGGCCACAGGGTTTATCGAAGATGGAGATGTGCTGGACCTGGGCAATCGAGTGTTGCAGGTCGTACACACACCGGGACACTCGCCGGGTGGCATCTGCCTGTACGAAGCCGCCACCGAGACCTTGTTCAGCGGCGACATCATCTACGACGGCCCGCTGATCGAAGACGCCTACCACTCCAACCTCGATGACTACGCCCGCAGCCTGCAACGGCTGCACGCGCTGTCGATCCGCACGGTGCATGGCGGGCATTTCGGCAGTTTTTCCGGAGAGCATTTGCGCAGCATGATTGACGAATGGCAGCGCTCACACGGCTAAAGCCTGCTGTACTCAGCGGCAGGGAGAACAACTCCCATTTCCTCGAAGAACGATCATGAAAGAAGCTGCCGTTCGTGCTGTCGTACATCGCTACATCAGCCGCCTGCTGAAAGGTCGGGATGACTTCGACAACAACGCCAGCCTGGCGCAATTGGGATTGGATAAAGAAGATATCGAAGAGCTGATCTTCCATCTGGAAGATGAACTGGGTGTAACGGCGTTTACCGTGGAGGAAGACCGGATGCTCAAGACCGCCACGACGGTGAATGACTTGAGCCGGTTTTTGCTGGAGATTGGGCGGGATTGAGGCTGATCGTCAACGACCTGAATCGTGGCGAGGGAGCTTGCTCCCGCTCGACTGCGCAGCAGTCGCATAACCTGCAATCAAATGACCTGCTAAAACTCAATGACTATTTGGGGCCGCTTCGCGGCCCAGCGGGAGCAAGCTCCCTCGCCACAGCAAGCTCCCTCGCCACAGAAGGCCCCTTATCAGCCAGATAGCATCAGCCGTTACCGGCGACGTTGCTGGCGTCGGCGCTGTTCGTCGTCAGTACGAACAGGCACGGGTTGCAGAGGCGGTTCGATCAAGCCGAGAGCGACGCCCAGGTCATGCAGCCAGTTTTGGATCTTCTCTTTCATGATGCCCCCTTCAGGGTAGTGCCGAGCGGCCAAAATTCTGTAGCCCCTTCGCACTGATAATAGTCCGAAGTCCTACGCAATGCTCGTGCAAAGTCGCAATGATCTGTTACTGAATCCATCACAATCAGCCTGTGTTCAGGCAATTTCCTGCGCCGGTACCCGTGTCGGCGGAAAAACCGCCTGTTGCTGCTCGATCCAGGCATTCAGGTTGGCCCCGACCATGCCCTTGCGCCACATCAGCCAGGTGGTAGCGCTGGCAAACGGTTCGGCCAACGGATGCACCGCCACACTCTCACGGCCTGGCAGGCTGGCGAGCATCGACTCCGACATCAACGCCACACCCGAACCCGCAATCACACACGCAAGCATTCCCGGATAGGACTCGATCTCCATCGCCCGGCCCATGGCCGCATGGTCATGGGCGAACCAGGCCTCCAGGCGCATACGGTAGGAGCAGCCCTGGCGAAAGGTGAACACCGAACGACCTTGCACATCCAGCGCGCTGTGCACGGGTGGATGATCGGCCTCGCTGATCAGCACCAGGCGTTCGTCGCACAAAGGCACGCCGTCGAGCCCGGCCAGCTCCATAGGGCCATCCACCAGCGCCGCATCGAGTCGGCCGGTGAGCAGGCCTTCGAGCAATTCACCGCTGGGGCCGGATTGCACTTGCAGGTTCACCGCCGGATACAACCGGTGGTAACGCGCCAATAGCCCCGGAAGGTGAATAGCAGCCGTGCTGTACATGGTGCCGAGCACGAAGTCGCCCGCCGGTTGCCCGCCCTGCACGGCCGCACTGGCTTCATCGCGTAAGGCAAACAGCTTGGTGGTGTAGTCCAGCAGGACTTTTCCCGCAGGCGACAACTGCAAGCGCTGACGCTCACGCAGGAACAGTTCGACACCCAGTTGCTCTTCCAGCTGTTTGAGCCGGGTCGACAGGTTCGACGGCACACGATGCAACCGTTCGGCGGCCCGGGTTATGGACCCTTCCTCCGCCACCGCCTGGAAGATGCGCAATTGGCTGAACTCCACAACATTCTCCAAATCAGAACAAGTTACTCACTATTATTCATTTTTAAAGAAAGTCAATCAGTCCTAGCCTGACGGTCATTGATCCTCCAAACGGAATCCAGACCATGTCTCCCCTGATTCGCTTATCCGCCAGTTTCATTGCCTTGATGATGGCCATGGGCATCGGCCGTTTTGCCCTGACACCGCAACTGCCGCACCTGCTCAGCGAAGGCCAGATCGACCTGACCGCCGCCGGGCTGATTGCCGCCGCCAACTATCTCGGTTATTTCATTGGCGCGGTGGACGCCATGTTCTCCCGGCGTCCCGCACAAGTGCGCCGGCGCTTGCTCGGCGGATTGTGGCTCTGCGTGCTGCTGACCCTGGCGTCATTCTGGGCCAATGGTTTCTGGTCGCACCTGCTGCTGCGCTTCGGCACCGGCGTGGCCAGCGCCTGGGTGCTGGTGATGATCACCGCCCTGAGCCAGCCGCTCGCGGCAGCGGCTGGTCGTCCTCGGCTCGGTGCCCTGGTCTTCGCCGGACCGGGTTTGGGGATTTTCCTGACCGGTTTATTGGCCTTGGGCTCAAATCTGTTGGGCCAGACATCCGCCACCTTGTGGCTGGTGTACGCCGCCGCAGGACTGGCGATGCTGCTGGGGATTCTGCCGCTCCTGCCACAACCGGGCACAGGCGCGACCGCTGCGCCCAGCGCCAGCGCGTCGAGTCATCAAGGCATCGCTCGCCTGGGCTTGATCTATGCCTTGTACGGATTGGGCTACATCATTCCGGCGACCTTTTTGTCGCAAATGGCCAACGCGCAATTCCATGGCCAATGGCAAGCCGATCTGTTCTGGCCTTGCTTTGGCCTCGCGGCGGCAACCGGCGTGGTGCTGGTGAGTCTGCGTCGGCAAAAACCTGACGCCACGCGTCACTGGCTGATGGCGACGTTATGGCTGCAAGCTGCTGGCGTGTTCGCCTGCCTGCTGGGCAACGGGCCAGGCCTGGCGTTGGGTGTGATCCTGTGCGGCACGCCGTTCCTGGCCTGCATGCAACTGGTGATGCAACGCTCCCGGGAGCTGGCACCCCACGCCACCCAGCGCAATGCCGGCCTGCTGACGGCCTGCTTCGCCGTGGGCCAACTGAGCGGGCCATTGCTGGCGGCGCTGAGCAGTCATTTCAGTGGCGGCTTGCAGCCGGCACTGGTGGTCGCCGGCTGCTGCTTGCTGATCGCCGGCGGTCTGTTGATCGCGCCGGTCAGTGCTGCCCGAGGGCTTTGCGCAAACGACGACGCAACCACTGCTCAGCGCTGACAAACGTGATGCCCGCCAATACCAGCACTGCACCGATGATGAAGTTCAGGCTCAGCGCCTCGCCTAGCAGCACCACACCGAACGTGACGCCGAACAACGGCGTCATGAACGAAAACACCGCGAGGTTAGCCGCCAGGTAACGGCGCAACAGCCAGAACCAGATGAGGTAACTGAAGAACGACACGACCACGCCCTGAAACAGCACACTGGCCACTGCCACGGTGGTCAGGCTGACATGGGTGATCTGGCCGCTGAGTAGCGCAATCAACAACAGACCGAAGAAACCGACAATCAACTGATAGAACAGCGTCAGGGTCACCGGCGCCTCCGACAGGCGCGAGGCGCGCACCACCACGGTGGTCGCACCCCAGGCGGCACCCGCCAGCACACCCAGGGCATCACCCATCAACATGCGGTAATCAAGGTTGTCCCAGGACACGCCCCCGGCAAACGCGATGGCAATCCCGATAAAGGCCAGGACAATCCCCAGCCATTGCAAGGGTCGCAAGCGCTCACTGGGCAGCAACCAGTGCACCCCCAACGCAGTGAAGATCGGCGCGGTGTAGAGGAACACCGACATGTGCGCCGCCGTGGTCAGTTGCAGGCCTTCGGAAATGAAGAAGAATTCCAGGCCGAACAAGGCGCCGGCCAACAAGCCGCCCCGCCAGGTTGTACCCACCTGGTTCCAGCCGCCCTTCCAGCAGATCAACAGCCCGACCAGCAACGCCGACATGCCGGAACGTCCGGCCGCCTGCATCACCGGCGCAATATCGGCCGCCGCCCACTTGATCATCACCTGCTGAACGCCCCAGACCAGGCACAACCCGACCATCACTTGCAGGGCAAACCCGTCGGCGCTGCGCCGGGTGGCGCTCACCGGAACACCTCGAAGACACAATCCATGGCAAAGACTCGGCAGTAAAAGCAAAGCCCCGGCCTTCTCGTTGAAAAGAAAACACCGGGGCGAAAAATCATGCTGTCGATTATTAACCAGAAGGCCGGAAAATGCCGCCTGCCAGAGACCTTCACTTCTCTGCTTGCGCCATCCAGGCCCTCTGTATTGTCAGGCAATCAACTCAGTTCGATACGGTCGGCATGAATGACAATCTGGCCATTCTTGTACAACGCGCCAATGGCCTTCTTGAAGTTGCCCTTGCTGACACCGAACAGGCTGCTGATCAACGCCGGATCGCTCTTGTCGCTGACCGCCAGGGTGCCGTTGTTTTCACGCAACTTGGCGAGGATCTTCGAGTTCAGGCTGGTGGCCGCTTCCTGACCGACCGGTTGCAGGCTCAGGCTGATCTTGCCGTCGGCGCGAACTTCCTTGATGAAACCCTTTTCTTCTTTACCGGCGCGCATGAACTTGAAGATTTCGTTCTTGTGGATCAGGCCCCAATGCTTGTTGTTGATGATGGCCTTGAAGCCCATGTCAGTGGCTTCGGCCACCAGCAGATCCACTTCCTGACCCGCGGTATAGTTGGCCGGGGTCTTGTCCAGGTAGCGGTCCAGGCGTGCGGTCGCGGTGATGCGACGGGTGTGCTTGTCGAGGTAGACGTGCACCACCACATACTCGCCCGCCGTCATCTGACGTTTCTCTTCGGAGAACGGCAGCAACAGGTCCTTGGGCAAGCCCCAGTCCAGGAATACGCCGATGCTGTTGACTTCAACAACTTTCAAACTGGCGAATTCACCGACTTGAACTTTCGGCTTTTCAGTAGTTGCGATGAGTTTGTCATCGCTGTCCAAATAAATAAAAACGTTCAGCCAGTCTTCATCTTCGGTAGGAATATCTTTTGGGATATAACGATTAGGCAGAAGGATTTCGCCATCCGCGCCACCGTCCAGATATAAACCGAAGTTAGTGTGTTTAACCACTTGCAAACTGTTGTAGCGCCCGACTAAAGCCATGTCCAATACCCTCATTGCGTGGGCGGCATTCTACCCGGTTTTAAGCGTCGCGTTTGGCACCCGGCCCGGTGGCACGAGAAAATCCTCTGAAGACCTCAATTTTCCTGGGTTTGTATCGCACGCCTGGCCGCTCGTCAGACCGATCCGGGCATTTACGCCACGCCCAGGCCAGCGTAATGCGGTATTTTCCCAGGCAATGTTCTTATTTAAAACAGCGGCTTAGACGCATATTTCGAATACTGGCCGCTGACTAATTACCCAGACCTCACGAGTATTGCCAGGGGATATTTGCCAAGCAATTATCAGGTGTTTCCTGTACGATGCCTGGCCAAGTTAATTTTCTACAGGTTAATGGCCGCCATGCGCGTAAAAGCATCCACCAGCAAAGCAAAGCCAGCTCCAGCCGTCGAAACCAGCGAATCGATCAACAGCCAGATCGCAGCGTTCCTCAAGTCCGGCGGTGAAATCCAGCAAATTGCCAAAGGCGTCAGTGGCCAGACGTTCGGCCCGTCCAAGCAGATCACCCTGGGCAAAAAGTAATCCCCTCGCGTCACCTGGTCCCAAAGCGCTTTGAGCTTCGAAGCGCTTGGACTGGAACCCTCGCTTTCCCCCCCTCCGCCATTCCTTCAAACCCTGTGAAAATCGACGCTCTGCCTTCATTGCCGATCATTCACCGGTATCCTTGCACGCGTCTGGATCAAGCGTTTCAATGAGCCCACCAGCCCGCCTCGCTGTTCATGAAATGACACATGTTCAAACCTTCCTGTTTGTCGGCTGAACTGCCAGGCTCATCCTGGGTTCACATGAGAATCAGACCCGAAGACTGGCTTTCGCAAGGATTCGCCCATGTCCCGCTGGTTTAAACATTTCGCCATTGTGCTCACCGTTGCCCTCGCCCTCGGCGCGTGCAGCCGCATGGGCCTGGCCTACCGCAATCTCGATGTGATCATCCCGTGGACGCTCAGCGACTACCTGGACATGAACGGCGAGCAAAAGAGCTGGTTGAACGAACGCCTGAAGGAACACCTGAGCTGGCACTGCACCACCCAATTGCCCGGCTACCTCGACTGGCTGGACCGTCTGCAAACCATGATCGCGACCAACCAGGTCACCGATACCGCATTGCAGGCCCGCGCCCACGAAGCCGAACAAGCGATCGCCGAGACCGCGCGGGAAATCACCCCGTCGGCCATCGAGTTGTTACAAGGGCTGGATGACAAGCAAGTCGCCGAGATGAACGAAGCCTTTGCCAAGGACCAGCGCAAACGCCAGGAGGAATACCTCAAACCCTCCCTCGACCAGCAGATCAAGGAGCGCGGCGAGCGCATGGAGAAGCGCCTGAAGGACTGGCTCGGGCCACTGAGCGCCACCCAGCGACAGCGGGTAACCACATGGTCCAACGCCTTGGGCGACCAAAACACCCAGTGGCTTGCCAACCGTGTCCACTGGCAAAAGCAGTTCAGCGCGGCCGTCGCCCAACGCCAAAGCCCACAATTCCCACAACGAATCGAGACACTTCTGGTCAACCGTGAGAGTTTGTGGACACCCGCCTATCGCCAGGCCTTTGCCAACACCGAAGCTCAGGCACGTTCGCTGTTCGTGGATCTGATGGCTGAAAGCACGCCGGCTCAGCGCGAGCGTTTGCTGAAAAAGATCGAGGGAGTGCGCAAGGACTTCAGTGACTTGAAGTGCTTGAAAGCGGCGAAACAAAGTTAAGCCCAACACAATGCCAATGTGGGAGTTTCTATGGTTGAGGAAAAACCCTCAACCTGCTTTTGGTTGGTATTCGCTCTGCCCCTTCAGCCGGGCATTTGCTGACGACCGACCGGCGGTATGTCGAATTCCACGCAAGCCAAACGACTAGGCTGTGTAACTCACCTCCCCGCCCCACGCAGGAGAAAACAACATGAACATTCAGAATCATCCCGTCGTGTCGCGGGAAGAATGGCTCGCCGCACGCAAACAGCACCTTGCCCACGAGAAAGCCTTCACCAAGGAAAGGGACAGACTCAGCGCCGAACGCCGCGCCCTGCCCTGGGTGAAAATCGACAAGGATTACCGCTTCCAGGGGCCAAGCGGCGAATTGAAACTGGCCGACCTGTTTGGCGGCCGCAGTCAGTTAGTCATCTACCACTTCATGTTCGCCGAGGGCTGGGACGAGGGTTGCCCCGGTTGCTCGTACCTCAGCGATCACATCGACGGCGCCAACCAGCACCTCGCCCACCACGACATTGCAGTGGTGGCGGTTTCCCACGCACCGTTTGCCGAATTCCAGGCCTTCAAACGGCGCATGGGCTGGAAGTTCGACTGGGTGTCGTCAGCAGGATGCGACTTCAACTACGACTTTGGCGTCACTGCCCGAGCCGAAGACGTCGCCGCCGGAAAGGCTACGTACAACTACGAAAAAACCGACGGCTCCGAGGAAGAACTCCCCGGTCTCAGCGTGTTTTATCGCAATGACGCCGGCGAAATTTTCCATACCTACTCTACTTATGCCCGGGGCCTGGACCTGCTGGTCGGCGCCTACAACTACCTCGACCTCACGCCCAAGGGCCGCAACGAGGAGGAGATCATGGAATGGGTGCGGCATCACGACAAATATGAGGAACAGGAGAAGTCGAGCTGCTGCCATAGCGGTTAGCCCCAGACACCGAGGCGCGGCCTTCGCGGGCAAGCCACGCTCCCAGCCCCCTGTGGGAGCGGGCTTGCCCGCGAAGAGTCCCGACCATTCAACACAAAATCCCCAGATAAGTAACAAGGCCAAGACAATGAACGTCACCCTCAAAACCCTGCCCCCCGCCCGCGTCGCCTATCTGCGCTACACCGGCCCCTACGGCCCGGAAATCGGCACCTTCTGGCGCGAAACCGTTGCCCCGTGGATGATCGAAAACAATCTGCTCAACCGCGTGCGCTACGGCATCGGCCACGACGACCCGAGCGCCACGCCAGCGCAATACTGCCGCTACGACGCCTGCGTCGAAGTGCCCGCCGACTTCGAACCCAAATACCCGTTCGCCGTCACCCACCTGCCCGGCGGCCGCTACGCCGTCGCCGAATTCACGGGGCCAGCCAGTGAAATTCCAGCCGGCTGGTGCGAGATGTGCACGCAGTGGATGCCGCAAAGCGGCCTGGAATACGACCAGCGCCCTGGGTTCGAACGCTATCCGACAGAGACATCCTACGATGAAGAGACCGGGGTGATAGCGCTGCAGATGTGTATTGCGGTGAAAGGCTGATCGAGACGGGCATCCCAAGGCCGACCATACGTTTGACTGAACTTCCCCCCGAATAGTGTCAGTTGATTGATCAGCGCTTGAAGGAACTGGAATCGGCAGAAAAGAAAACTGAGAGTTGATACACATCAGACATAAAAAAACCCGGACATTGTCCGGGTTTTTCGTGGGGCACTTACAACGACTTATTCAGCCGCTGGCGCTTCCGGCTTGCGGCGCTTGAGCGGGGCCATGCCGTCCTTGCTGACCAGGGAATCGCTCTTCGGCCGGTTGACGCTCTTGCGCTTGGTCGGGGTCTTGGCGGCAGTTTTTTTCTTGTCGCCCTTGGCGTCGGTCTTTTTCTTCTTCACGCCGACGGCTTTGCCCGAGGCCTTGACCTTTTTCGGTCCGCCGTAGGTGCCTTTGACTTCCTTGATGGTACGGCGCTCGAAGCTCTGCTTGAGGTAGCGCTCGATGCTCGACATCAGGTTCCAGTCGCCGTGGCAGATCAGCGAGATGGCCAGGCCATCGTTACCAGCGCGGCCGGTACGACCGATGCGGTGCACGTACTCGTCGCCGCTGCGCGGCATGTCGAAGTTGATCACCAGGTCCAGACCGTCGACATCCAGGCCGCGGGCAGCGACGTCGGTGGCCACGAGGATTTTCACGCCGCCCTGCTTCAGACGGTCGATCGCCAGTTTGCGATCCTTCTGGTCTTTCTCGCCGTGCAGCACGAACGCTTTGTATTCCTGCGCCACCAGGCGGCCGTAGATACGGTCGGCCATGGCCCGGGTGTTGGTGAAGACGATGGCCTTCTGGTAGGTCTCGTTGGCCAGCAGCCAGTTGACGATCTGTTCTTTGTGCTGGTTGTGGTCAGCGGTAATGATCTGCTGGCGGGTGGTCTCGTTCAGCTGACTGACCGCATTGAGCTGCAAGTGCTCAGGGTTGTTCAAGACCTTGGCGATCATCTCGCGCAGACCCGAACCACCGGTCGTAGCGGAGAACAGCATGGTCTGCTGACGGTTGGTGCACTCGTCCACCAGACGCTGCACGTCCTCGGCAAAGCCCATGTCGAGCATGCGGTCGGCTTCGTCGAGCACCAGTACTTCGACTTCCTTGAGGTCGAGGTTGCCGGCGTTCAGTTGCTCGATCATCCGGCCCGGCGTACCGATCAGGATGTCCGGCACCTTGCGCAGCATCGCAGCCTGAACCTTGAAGTCTTCGCCGCCGGTGATCAGGCCGGACTTGATGAAGGTGAACTGCGAGAAGCGTTCAACTTCTTTCAGCGTCTGCTGGGCCAGTTCGCGGGTCGGCAGCAGGATCAGGGTCTTGATGCTGACGCGGATTTTCGCCGGGCCGATCAGACGGTTGAGGATGGGCAAAACGAATGCAGCGGTTTTGCCGCTACCGGTTTGCGCCGTCACCCGCAGGTCACGCCCCTGGAGCGCCAGCGGAATGGCCGCGGCTTGCACAGGCGTTGGCTCGACAAATTTCAGCTCGGCCACGGCTTTGAGCAGGCGTTCGTGCAGGGCGAATTGGGAAAACACGGGTGCTACCTCGAAGAAATGCAAAAAAACAGCTGCATAGGGTAACGGTTTCGAGCGCGTAGGCCGAGTTTCTTTATACAAATGGCGGTAAACAGTTGGTTTTTTGTTGCCTGATTTTTCCTCAAACGTAATACAAAGCGTCTTAAATGCTCTAATCACCCCTCGCGCCCTACAGAAGAATCGTTTTTAACCATGGATATCAAACAGCTCTGGATCAACGCCCTGGACCTTTGGGGCGCCCTCGACCAGCACCCGCTCGTGCATTCCAGCCTGGCATTGCTGCTGTTGCTGGCCATTGCGCTGTTCCTCGGACGGGTGGCGCGCTACCTCATTCTGCACGCGGCCAAAATGCTCGGCCGCCAGCCGGCCTTGCACTGGGTCAATGATTTTCTACAGAACAAGGTGTTCCATCGCCTGGCGCAGATCACGCCATCGCTGGTGATCCAGTTCGGTCTCAATCTGGTACCGAACCTGAGCAAGACCAGTCTGGGTTTCCTCGGCAACGTCGCGCTGTCCTTCACCTTCCTGTTTCTGCTGCTGGCGGTCAGCGCCCTGCTCAATGCCCTGCTGGACATCTACGCCCGCACCGAGCACGCCCGCACCCGCTCGATCAAAGGCTATGTGCAACTGGCGAAAATGGTGTTGTACGTGTTTGGCGCGATCGTCATCGTCGCGACCTTGATCGACCGCTCGCCGCTGTTGCTGCTGTCGGGTCTGGGTGCCATGTCGGCGGTGATTCTGTTGGTCTACAAGGACACGCTGCTGTCGTTTGTCGCCAGCGTGCAGTTGACCAGCAACGACATGCTGCGGGTCGGCGACTGGATCGAAATGCCCCAGGTGGGCGCCGACGGCGATGTGGTGGACATCACCTTACACACGGTCAAGGTACAGAACTTCGACAAGACCATCGTCTCGATTCCAACCTGGCGCCTGATGTCCGAGTCGTTCAAGAACTGGCGCGGCATGCAGGCTTCCGGTGGCCGCCGGATCAAACGCAGCCTGTTCATCGACGCCAGTGGCGTGCGCTTTCTGCGCGACGAAGAAGAACTGAAGCTGTCCCAGGTGCACTTGCTCACCGACTACATGAGCCGCAAACAGGCCGAACTCAAGGCCTGGAACGAAGCCCAGGGTAACGTCGCGGCCCTGTCGGCCAACCGTCGCCGGATGACCAACATCGGCACTTTCCGCGCCTATGCGCTGGCCTACCTCAAGAGTCACCCGGGGATCCAGCCGAACATGACCTGCATGGTCCGCCAGATGCAGACCACGGCCCAGGGCATTCCGTTGGAGATCTACTGTTTTACCCGCACCACGGCGTGGGCCGACTACGAGCGGATCCAGGGGGATATTTTCGATTACCTGCTGGCGGTGCTGCCTGAGTTCGGGTTGAGCCTGTATCAGCAGCCGAGCGGAACGGATTTGCGTGCGGGGATACTGCCGGCAGTGCTGGGCGCGAGCCATCTACCCGAACTGAAAAAGACGCTATGAAACACTGCAACCGCCATGTGCGACCTGTTCATCAGCAAACGTAGGCGACACCAAGGCTATATCGGTATACTCGATCCTTTTGGCAGATGCATCGAACAATGCTCAATTCCATTCAAACATTACGCGCGCTCGCTGCATGGATAGTGGTCTTCCACCACTACATGCAGTTAGTCCATAACTTTCAACTAACCGATCCGGTGTCCGTTTCGATGCAACGGTATGGTGCCATCGGCGTAGATTTGTTTTTTGTCATCAGCGGCTTTGTGATTTACCTTTCCGCTACCGGCAAAAAAATTTCCCCTGCAACATTCGTCCGCCATCGATTAGCAAGAATTGCCCCCGCCTATTGGATGTTTACCTGTATCACTGCAGTGACATTGATTTTTTTACCCGGTTCGGTACCTCTGACACTCTATGAGCCCGTATTTCTGCTGAAAAGCCTGTTTTTTATCCCCGCACAGAATCCATCCGGAATCGGTTTTTATCCATTGATGACGGTTGGCTGGACACTCAACTATGAGATGGTGTTTTACGCCGTCTTTCTGGCGAGCCTGTTTTCCCCTGAAAAGTTCAGAGTACCCACGATCATTCTTGGCATTTTCCTGCTATACAAGGCGCTGCCGCACCTTGGCGGCGGCTTTGTTTTCTACCAAAACCCCATTGTGTTTGAATTTACATTCGGAATAATCATTGCGTACGCGTACCAAAAAAACCTTGTAAAACGTATCCCCTTGGTTCCAGCACTGATAATGGCAGTGGCCGCCCTCGGAGTTATTATCCACTACGGTCAGACGGCTCACTCACCATGGAAATCGGGACTACCTTGCGCTGCCATTTTACTTGCAGCGCTATCTCAAGAACGCTTTTTCTCTAGAATCGAACTGATCAATAAACTGGGCGATTGGTCATACTCGACTTACCTATGTCATGTACTGGTTATGTCCTACATGATAAAGATCCAACAAACACTAAACCTCAGCCACCTCACCACGCTGGCAATGATTCTTGGGCTGATCACTGCAATATCGGCATTGAGTTTCAACCTCATTGAAAAACCGATATCCAGATGGGTCAAGACACACGATAAAAGCACAAACGTAGTACCTTCCGGCGCTCCAAACCAAGGGCAAAACAACTGAATAACTTTTCAACGCCGGGCAAACGGTCGCTCTAAATTCAAAAGTTTAAGCTTGCCCGTGCAGTAAATGCCGGATGCGCACCTCTACGCCATCAGCCTGGAAACGTCGCGCCGCCGCCTCGATCTTGCGTTCGGCGCGGGTGACGCGTCCGTGGTGGCGCAAATGACCGACCCAGGACTCATCGAAAAAAAACTCGCACCACAACCGCGGATTCTCGCTGTCCTGCACCAGCCCCCAGGAAAACGAACCGTTGCGCTGCCGCATCCGGCGCACCGCGTCCATCGCCCTGACAAACGCCTGGGTATGTTCCAAAGGGATGTCATATTCCAGGATCACCATGACCGGCCCGCGCTCGTGATCAACACCTTCGGCCAACAACGGTTGTGGCCAATGCAGTGATGGCGCGAGGTCCTCTGCGACCCGTTGCGGTAACGCGACACGCCAGGTCAGGATGACGCCCAGCGCCAGCACCGTGCCTGCGGCACTGAGGGCGATGCTCATTGAACTCTGGCTGGCGACCCAGCCCCAAAGCAATCCGCCCAGCGCCATGCTGCCGAAGAACATCAGGATGTACACTGCCAGCGCCCGGGCTCGCACCCAGGCCGGCACCGAGGTTTGCGCCGCCACCTGAAAATTCGACAGGACGGTGATCCAGGCCGCGCCACTGATCAACATCACCGGAATCAGCAGATAGAAATCCCGCAGCCACGCCAGGGCAAACAACACGATGGCGTAAATCAGGCTGGCGCCAGCTACCAGACGGTCTACCGCCAACTGTTGACGCAACCTTGGCAGCCACATGGCGCCCAATACCGCGCCAACGCCGACGCTGCCCAGCAACACACCGAATTGCGCCGCACTGCCGTGCAACTCGCCGCGCACAATCAGCGGTAGCAACGACATTCCGGCACTGGCGCCGAAGAAGAACGCCAGAGTCCGGATCAACACCCGTTGCAATGGCCGGGCACTGCGCGCATAGCGCCAGCCAACCCGCATTGCGCTGAACAGCCGCTCAGCCGGCAAGACCGCCACTTTCGCCTCGCGCCGCCAGAGCCAGAGCACTGCGATCACACCGAAAAACGACAATGCATTGAGTGCGAAAGTCGCCCACGGCCCCACCAGACTTACCAGCACGCCGGCAATGGCGGGGCCGACCGCTCGGGCCAGATTGGTCCCGACACTGCTTAAGGCAATCGCCGCTGGCAACTCGTCACCGGGCACCAGTTCCGGGGTCAGGGACGACCAAGCCGGCATCATCAACGCCGTACCGGTGCCCATGGCCAGGGTCAACAGCAGCAACAATGGCACGGTCATCAACCCGCTCAGGGTCAGCAGTGCCAACAACAACGCCACGCCGGCCATCCAGCCTTGCACCATCAACAGATAACGACGCTTGTCGACAATGTCGGCCAACGCACCCGCCGGCAAGGCGAGAAAAAACATCGGTGCCGCACTGGCGACCTGCACCAGCGACACGGTCATCGGACTGGCCGACAACGAGGTCATCAACCATCCGGCGCCGACCTCATGCATCCAAGTGCCGATGTTCGAGGCAATGCTCGCCAGCCACAGTCCACGGAAAATCCCGTGTTTCAAAGGACTCCACGGTGAACGGTTAGCGGAACTGACAGTACTTTCGCTGGGCTGGCTCATGACGGTTCCCTGATCACGACGACTGTGGGCTTAACAACAGAACAATTGTGGGAGCGAACTTGCGATGAGGGCGTGTCAGTCAACCCAAGTGTCGTCTGACATTCTGCTATCGCGAGCAAGCTCGCTCCCGCAGGGATAGCATCTAATTCAACATTGGCGGCTTACTTGACCTTCCGCTGCGATGCCTTGTGCACCATGGTGTAAGCGTAATCCACGCCCACGCCATACGCGCCGCTGTGTTCCATCACCGCCTCATAAGTATCCTAGTGCGCCCAGTTACGCTGGTATTCGAGTAATGCTTGTTGCCAGATCACCGGCACCACGCCGACTTGAATCATCCGTTGCACCGACATGTCGCGGACTTCTTTGCTGGTGCCACCGGAATCGTCGATGACTATGTAGACCTCGTAGCCTTCGACCAGGGTTTCCAGAGTCGGGAAGGTCAGGCAGACCACCAACCAAGACATCCCACTGGAAATCTACTGCTTTACTCGTACCGTCGCTTGGGTCGACTACGAGCAGATTCAGGGGGACATGTTTATGACTACTTGCTGGCAGTCCTGGGCGCAGCCATATTCCCGAGCCGGAAAAACACATCATGTAATACCGCAATTCCCTGCGGCAGCTCCTACACCGGTTTTTCGGCGCGTTTGAGGAATGGCGCTGACCCGATCATAAATGATCAAGAACCCACTTTTGAACTGCAGGCGTGTCGCTTATATCGCCACTAAAAACAAATTGCGGATCATAACTTTGATTATTTCCTCGTGCTCGGTCTCTCCATACCTTTAACGGCAGCCAAAACTGCGCACCACTCGGTAGTGTTTGAGAGCCTATATCAATATAAAGTGTATCGCCGCTCGTTGATAACCCTAAATGGACAACCCCCGGAATTGCAAGAACAACGTCCGCAAAGTCGAGACAGGCACTCGCGCAAAATGAGTCAGTAACCAGCGCAATCTTACCTTTAAAACCCTGGGCATTGACGCCTCTCGAACCCTCTTGATCGACCGAGGAAGTGCTGGGCTGACGCAACCAGTCTTTCTTTTCGTGAAGTGCGAGTTCCATCGACCTGGTTAAACCAAAAACAAATTTATAAGCTTCACTATCTTTTCCATAATCACTCCCCATGGTAGCAAGTGCCTTATTTAGCGTTGAGAGTGCAAAAGGAGAAACGCGCCACATCGCATACGCACGAGATGGCTCGCCCAAGCTTTTTAACAATTGCGAGCCGAACAGAGCAGAAAGTATTTCAGCGCCAACCAAGCTGTTACCGCCGCGATTGCCTCGTGTATCAAGCACAACCAGCTTGGCATCATTGATGCTTTTGATGGCCTCAAGCATTTTATCAAGGGAAGCATTATCGGCTGCTGACGGCATGAAATTTGAGACATGTATCCAATATCGTCCGCCTCCCAGATTCTGGAGCGCTTGGGGTGGTTGAGGTTGGCGCAGGAAAGCCTCCAATTGTCCGGAATCTTCTTGCCATAACAAAGTAAAGTTTTGTCTTGTTCCATTTGGAAGAGCAACCAAACAGCTTTTTGACAAGTCCTTCGCCAGAACGGGATAGTTGGCATCATCGACAGTTAACTGCTGAGCCAAATGCAACCAAGTGGACTGCAGATTAAGTCTACGATCAACATATGGAGATATTTCACTTTCCAGTTTCTCGCGGACCGATTTGTTATCACACGATATAACCTCGGAATCTATCGGTGGTAGCGGTACAGGCCAATTTTTAGCGACGTGCTTTACAACGAAACTCTGACCTCGCATATCCAAAATGAAACCTGCCCAGGAAGAACTCCCTTTATCAGGTTGATTCAGCCCTACGTGTCCATCCTTGAAGCCCGCGATGTAAAAATCAAGCACGGCTTGAGAGTCTTTCCTTGAGTTGACGCGTTTGGACAGCTGAATTGCTTCCAAATAACCCCGCTCAACCCAGTCTGTAAAAGACTCATTATTATCATCTATAGCACCCGGATGAGAATCAACTATCAGTTGCCGAATACCAGAAAGATCATTAACAGTTAGCTCTCTCCAATTTTTTACAGGCGCTTCACCAGCCAACACAAAAGGCGACAACACAACAAAAAAAAGTATCAGGCATAAGCTTTTAAGGGGAAAGGCATTAGCATTACAAGTCATTTAAAACACCAAAAAAAGCAGACAAATGATGATCACATTGATCTCATCTGATCATTGCGCGCCTGATGCTCAACCGACTGATCCACACCGCCAGCAAAATCACCGAACCACCGAGCAACAACCGCCCCAGTTCTTCATGTTGGTTCCAGATCAGCAAATTGATCAGCAACCCCACCGGCACATGCAGATTGTTCATCACCGCCAAGGTCCCGCCGCTGACCAGGCACGCGCCTTTGTTCCACCAGTAGAGCCCCAAAGCGGTCGAGACCAGGCCGAGGAACAGCAGCACGCCCCATTGCAGCGGTGCTTCGGGCAGGAAGTTCTGTTTGCCGAACAACAGAAACGCCGGCAACGCCACCGCCAGTGCGCCAAGGTAGAAATAACCGAAGCGTCGGTAGTGCGGCAGATCGCTCGGGTGGCGGGCCACCAGGTGCTTATAGAGCACCTGCCCGGCGGTGTAGGTGAAGTTGGCCAGTTGCAGCAACAGGAAACCCATGAAGAAGTCCGGGTTGATCCGGTCAAAGCGAATTACCGCCGCCCCCGCCACCGCCACCAGCGCCGCGACCAGGGCCCAGGGATTGAAGCGACGATTCAGTGCATCTTCAATCAGGGTCACGTGCAACGGCGTGAGGATGGTGAACAGCAACACTTCCGGCACCGTCAATACGCGAAAGCTCAGGTACAGGCAGACGTATGTCACACCGAACTGCAACGCGCCGATCAGCAGCATGCCGCGCATGAACGCCGGTTCCACCGAGCGCCAGCGGGTCAGAGGAATGAACACCAGCCCCGCCAGCAGCACACGTACCAGTACTGCGAAGTAACTGTCGACATGACCGGCCAGGTATTCGCCGATCAAACTGAAGGAAAACGCCTGGATCAGCGTGACAAAAAGTAGATAGCCCATGCTCGCCTCATTTCGAATGGCGGCGACGATAGCGGGTTTTGCTACTGATCGCGAACGCTAAACCAACACAAAAACTGTGGGAGCGGGCTTGCTCGCGAAGAGGGAGTGTCAGTCGACATAAATGTGGGATGACACACCGCTTTCGCGAGCAAGCCCGCTCCCACAAAGGTTGTGTGTCCGCTCAAAAAATCCCGGGCAAAAAAAAGCCCGATCTCGCTAAAGCGTTCAATCGGGCCAGAGCACTCAGGAGCAAAAAGTGCGAAGGGAGGTTCGATGCGCGTGCAGGCTTGAAGGGTTGCGCCAGATCACTAGACCATCCAGTGATTATCTGGCGATTAACGGGTCAGGCCACTTGCGAAAGCTTGGCGTTCGCCTGGTTCAGGCCTTTCTCCTGGAACTCACCGCCCAGGTTCATGCCTTCGGCGTGGATGAACGTCACGTCGTGGATACCGATGAAGCCCATGACCTGACGCAGGTACGGTTCCTGGTGATCGGCGGCGCTGCCCGCATAAATGCCGCCACGAGCCGTCAACACGTAGGCGCGCTTGCCGCTGAGCAGGCCTTGCGGGCCGGTTTCGGTGTACTTGAAGGTCACGCCGGCACGCAGCACATGGTCGAGCCAGGCTTTCAGGGTGCTGGGAATCGCGAAGTTGTACATGGGCGCGGCCATGACCAGTACATCGGCGGCGAGCAATTCGTCGGTCAACTGGTTGGAACGCTCCAGGGAAGCCTGTTCGATGTCGCTGCGCTGCTCGGCAGGTTTCATCCAGCCACCCAGCAGGTTGATGTCCAGGTGCGGTACCGGCTTGACGGCCAGGTCCCGGACGGTGATCTGGTCATTCGGGTGAGCCGCCTTCCACTGGCTGATGAAGGTCTGGGTCAGTTGACGGGAAACCGAATCTTGCTGACGGGCACTGCTTTCGATGATCAGAACGCGGGACATGGGATGTAGCCTCCATCTGAGAATGCTGTAGGTCGATGGAGTGAAGGTTAAACAGAGTCATATCGATGAAAAAGCGCAAATAATTGCTATAACCCATCAATAAATTCGTTTATAAGCTCAGCATACCTGTGGGAGCGGGCTTGCTCGCGAAGGCGGTGTGTCCTTCAACGTTGATATCGACTGACACGGCCTCTTCGCGAGCAAGCCCGCTCCCACAGGAGATTGCTGTCATTTCGGGGTGCAAGTCAGCTCGATGCGCAGCTTGATGATGTTGCGGCTGAACTTGACGGTGGCATTTTTGTGCTTGCCGGCCGGTACGTCGATCTTGCGGGTACGCGGTGCTTCCGGGCCATTGATGAAAACGGCCTTGCAGCTTGCATCGACGTCGCCGTAGTTGGCCACCTGAATGGAGCCGATGTCGTTATCCGTGTCGTAGGTCTGGTAATCGATCTTCATGCCGTTGAGGTCTTTCTTCACATCGATCGGGTAAGCCATCGCCGTCAGCGGCAGCAGCGCCAGCAGCACACAACAGAATTTTTTCATTCAGCAGCCTCCAATAAGGGCTGCCAGCTTAGGACAAGAGGAGCTCAACATGAAAGCGCCCCGCGTGACCCTTGATCAATGGCGAACGCTGCAAGCCGTGGTCGATCACGGTGGATTCGCCCAGGCCGCCGAGGCGCTGCATCGCTCGCAATCGTCGGTCAGCTACACCGTGGCACGCATGCAGGATCAGCTCGGCGTGCCGTTGCTGCGCATCGACGGACGCAAAGCCGTGCTGACCGAAGCTGGCGGCGTGCTATTGCGCCGCTCCCGGCAACTGGTGAAACAGGCCAGTCAACTCGAAGACCTGGCCCATCACATGGAACAGGGCTGGGAAGCCGAAGTTCGCCTGGTGGTCGATGCCGCTTACCCAAGCGCCCGCCTCGTCCGCGCCCTGACCGCATTCATGCCGCAAAGCCGTGGCTGCCGGGTGCGCCTGCGTGAGGAAGTGCTGTCGGGCGTGGAGGAAGTGCTGCTCGAAGGCGTGGCCGACCTGGCCATCACCGGGCTCAGTATTCCCGGCTACCTGGGCGCGGAGTTGAGCGACGTCGAGTTCGTCGCGGTCGCCCACCCGGAACATCCCCTGCACCGCCTCAACCGCGAACTGAACTTCCAGGACCTGGAAAGCCAGATGCAAGTGGTGATCCGCGATTCGGGCCGCCAGCAACCACGGGACGTCGGTTGGCTCGGTGCCGAACAACGCTGGACCGTCGGCAGCCTGGCCACCGCCGCGACCTTCGTCAGCAGCGGCCTGGGTTTTGCCTGGCTGCCCAGGCACATGATCGAACGGGAACTCAAGGAAGGTACGCTCAAGCTGCTACCGTTGGATCAGGGCGGTAGCCGCAACCCGAGCTTTTACCTGTATTCGAACAAGGACAAACCGCTCGGGCCGGCCACGCAGATTCTCATCGAACTACTGCGTACGTTTGACACCGCACCACTGGACGCACCGTTCGCCGCCCCCGAACAAGCCTGACACGGAGTGTAT
The DNA here is from genome assembly GCF_059422645.1 of Pseudomonas sp. GW821-FHT01C01. Taxonomy (NCBI): domain Bacteria; kingdom Pseudomonadati; phylum Pseudomonadota; class Gammaproteobacteria; order Pseudomonadales; family Pseudomonadaceae; genus Pseudomonas; species Pseudomonas sp. GW821-FHT01C01. The sequence continues at coordinate 36,424 of NZ_JBWKXF010000049.1, forward strand.
GCATGGCCTATTTCGAACACGAAGGTTGCAACCTGCACTATGAGGAATATGGCCACGGCACGCCGCTGTTGCTGGTCCACGGTCTCGGCTCCAGCACGCTGGACTGGGAAAAACAGATCCCGGCACTGGCCACCCGCTACCGGGTGATTGTTCCTGATGTACGCGGCCACGGCCGCTCCGACAAGCCTCGCGAGCGCTACAGCATCGCCGGCTTCAGCGCTGATCTGGTCGCGCTGATGGAGCATCTGAACCTTGGCCCGACACATTATGTGGGACTTTCCATGGGCGGCATGATCGGCTTCCAACTGGGCGTGGATCAGCCACAACTGCTGAAAAGCCTGTGCATCGTCAACAGCGCCCCCGAGGTCAAACTGCGCAGCCGCGACGACTATTGGCAATGGTTCAAGCGCTGGAGCCTGATGCGCTTGCTGAGTCTGGGGACTATCGGCAAGGCCTTGGGCGACAAGTTGTTCCCCAAGCCCGAGCAGGCAGATTTGCGACAAAAGATGGCCGAGCGCTGGGCAAAAAACGACAAACATGCTTATCTCGCCAGCTTCAATGCCATTGTGGGCTGGGGGGTCCAGGAACGACTTTCGAAAGTCACCTGTCCAACCCTCATCGTCAGCGCCGACCGTGACTACACACCGGTAGCGCTGAAGGAAAGCTACGTAAATCTGCTGCCCGATGCGCGGCTGGTGGTGATCGCCGATTCACGCCACGCCACGCCGCTGGACCAGCCGGAACACTTCAACCAAACACTGCTGGATTTTCTGACCGCAGTCGACACCACCACTCAGGATCACTGACCCATGCTGAAAAAAATCGCCCTCGCCGCAGGCTCCGTCCTGTTTGCCGCCAACCTGATGGCCGCGACGCCGGAAAAGGCCCCGCACGTGCTGCTGGAAACCACCAACGGCCAGATCGAAATCGAACTGGACCCGGTCAAGGCCCCGATCAGTACCAAAAACTTCCTTGCGTATGTCGATAGTGGTTTCTACAACAACACGATTTTCCACCGGGTGATTCCGGGGTTCATGGTCCAGGGCGGTGGTTTCACCCAGGCCATGCAGCAAAAAGACACCAAAGCACCGATCAAGAACGAGCACAACAACGGCCTGGTCAACGTTCGTGGCACCTTATCCATGGCCCGTACCTCGGTGCCTGACTCGGCCACCAGCCAGTTCTTCATCAACGTCAAGGACAACGACTTCCTTGACCAGGGTGACGGCTACGCGGTGTTCGGCAAAGTGGTCAAAGGCATGGACGTGGTCGACATCATCGTCAATTCGCCAACCACCGTTCGTAGCGGCATGAAGGACGTGCCGGCCGACCCGGTGTTCATCAAGTCGGCCAAGCGCATCGACTGAGACTAAGCTGGACAAGGATGTCCGAGCCGTTGCCGGTGTTTGCCGGCAACGCTCAAAACGTTAAAAGGAGAGCCCGTACGCGGGCGAACAACCAATGCTTTATCGCCGCTTTGAAAAACTGATCGATGTTTTCCGTGAAGCACCGACGGCGTCTCCGCCGGACCGGGTTTTCCCTTTTTACACTTATTACCTCAAGCAGGTCTGGCCGAGCTTCGCCGCCCTGCTGATCGTCGGCCTGATTGGTGCATTGATCGAGGTGGCGTTGTTCAGCTACCTGAGCCGCATCATCGACCTGGCCCAAGGTACGCCGAACATCAATTTGTTCCAGGAACACGCCCTGGAACTGACCTGGATGGTGGTGGTTGCGCTGGTGCTGCGCCCTATATTCGTAGGCCTGCATGACCTGCTGGTGCACCAGACCCTCAGCCCCAGCATGACCAGCATGATCCGCTGGCAAAACCACAGCTATGTGCTCAAGCAGAGCCTGAATTTTTTCCAGAATGATTTCGCCGGGCGCATCGCCCAACGCATCATGCAAACCGGCAACTCACTGCGCGACTCCGCCGTGCAGGCCGTGGATGCCCTGTGGCATGTGCTGATCTACGCCATCAGTTCCCTGGTGCTGTTCGCCGAAGCCGACTGGCGCCTGATGCTTCCGCTGCTGACCTGGATCGTCGCGTTCATCAGTGCCCTCTGTTACTTCGTACCAAGGGTGAAGGATCGCTCGGTGATGGCCTCCGATGCGCGCTCAAAACTCATGGGGCGGATTGTCGACGGCTATACCAACATCACCACCCTGAAGCTGTTCGCCCACACCAACTTCGAGCAGCAATACGCCCGCGAAGCCATCAAGGAACAGACCGAAAAAGCCCAACTGGCCGGCCGAGTGGTCACCAGCATGGACGTGGTCATCACCAGCCTGAACGGCTTGCTGATCGTCTGCACCACCGGCCTGGCCCTGTGGTTGTGGACACAGTCACTGATCAGCGTCGGTGCGATTGCCCTGGCCACCGGCTTGGTGATCCGCATCGTCAACATGTCCGGCTGGATCATGTGGGTAGTGACCGGCATCTTCGAAAACATCGGCATGGTGCAGGACGGTTTGCAGACCATTTCGCAACCGGTCACCGTCACCGACCGCGAGCAGGCCAAACCCCTGGCGGTGGCCCGTGGCGAAGTGCGTTTCGAGCAGGTGGATTTTCACTACGGCAAGCAAAGCGGGATCATCGGCGACCTCAACCTGACCATCAAACCCGGTGAAAAAATCGGCCTGATCGGCCCGTCCGGTGCTGGTAAATCGACCCTGGTGAACCTGCTGCTGCGCCTGTATGACGTGGAAGGCGGACGCATCCTGATCGACGGCCAGAACATCGCCGACGTCAGCCAGGAAAGCCTGCGCGAACGCATCGGCATGATCACCCAGGACACCTCGCTACTGCACCGTTCGATCCGTGACAACTTGCTGTATGGCAAACCCGACGCCACCGACGCCGAACTCTGGGAAGCCGTGCACAAGGCCCGGGCCGACGGCTTCATTCCTTCATTGTCGGACGCAGAGGGCCGCACCGGTTTCGATGCCCACGTCGGCGAGCGCGGTGTGAAACTCTCCGGTGGTCAGCGCCAGCGCATCGCCATTGCCCGTGTGCTGCTCAAGGACGCGCCGATCCTGATCATGGACGAAGCCACTTCAGCACTGGATTCGGAAGTTGAAGCGGCGATCCAGGAAAGCCTCGAAACCCTGATGCAGGGTAAAACCGTGATCGCCATCGCACACCGGCTCTCGACCATCGCCCGCATGGACCGGCTGGTGGTGCTGGAAAACGGCAAGATCGCTGAAACCGGCAGCCATGCCGAACTGCTGGCCCATGGCGGTTTGTATGCACGCTTGTGGCAACACCAGACTGGTGGTTTTGTCGGGATCGACTAAGTCTTGCGGAGGCCACAAAACCTGTGGGAGCGGGCTTGCTCGCGAATGCGGTAGATCATTCAACAACGATGCCGACTGACACTCCGTCTTCGCGAGCAAGCCCGCTCCCACATGGATTGGCGCGACCGATAGCCCCAAAAAAACCGCCAGACCCCGTCAATCACGGGGCCTGGCGGTTTTTTCTGCCCGCTGGAATTCTAAAAAAACCCTGCTGTACTCACTTCAACGTTCTGGAGGTGGTTCTGCAGTCCATCGGCTGGATGCTAAAGGCGGCATAATCTCGAAAGGGCTCACTCTCATGTCTCTGTTAAAACGTTCGGCTACAGAGTTGGTAGGTACGTTCTGGCTGGTGTTGGGTGGTTGCGGCAGTGCGGTGCTGGCGGCGGCTTTTCCGGACGTGGGGATCGGTCTTCTCGGGGTGTCCTTCGCGTTTGGCCTGACAGTGCTGACCATGGCCTTCGCCATTGGCCATATTTCCGGCTGTCATCTCAATCCTGCGGTATCCCTCGGCCTGGTGGTGGGTGGGCGGTTTCCGGCCAATGAATTGCCGGCCTACATCATTGCCCAGGTCATTGGCGGCGTGATTGCAGCCGCCCTGCTGTATTTCATTGCCAGCGGCAAACCCGGTTTCGAACTGGCGGGAGGATTGGCATCCAACGGCTATGGTGAACACTCGCCTGGCGGCTATTCGATGGCGGCAGGGTTTGTCTGTGAACTGGTGATGACCGCGATGTTCATCCTGATCATCCTCGGCGCCACCGACAAACGTGCTCCGGCAGGACTGGCACCGATTGCCATCGGCCTGGGGCTGACGCTAATCCACCTGATCTCGATCCCGGTCACCAACACCTCGGTCAACCCGGCGCGCAGCACCGGCCCGGCGCTGATCGTCGGCGGCTGGGCGATTCAACAACTGTGGATGTTCTGGGTCGCACCGCTGCTCGGTGCAATCGTCGGTGGCGTGATGTATCGCTGGCTGGGCAAGGAAGACAACTGACACGTTGCACGTGTGAAGGTCAGCCTTGTCGATAAGGCAAGGCTGACTTCGCATCCTCCGCATAAGCCAGCACCCCCAACCGCTCCTGCTCCAGAAAGTCTTTCACCGCCGCCTTCAACCCCGGATGCCGCAAGTAGTGCCAGGAATGGGTGATCACCGGCTCGAACCCGCGAATCAGTTTGTGCTCACCCTGAGCCCCGGCATCGAAGCGCTGGAAACCGTTGGCGATTGCGTAGTCCATACCCTGGTAGAAGCAGGTCTCGAAATGCAGGCGGTCGAACTCCGCCAGGCAACCCCAGTAACGCCCGTAGAAACTGTCGCCCCCCACCAGACTGAAGGCCATCGCCACCGGCCGTGAGCCCTGCCTGGCCAGCACCACGCGAATCGACTCGGGCATGCGTTCGGCCAACAGGCTGAAAAACTCCCGCGTCAGGTACGGCGCCTGGCGGCGCACCGCATAAGTATTGGCGTAGCAGGCATAGACGAAATCCCACTGTGTCTGGCTCAGCTCTCGACCTTCAAGCCACTCGAATTCAAAGCCCTGCCCCGCCACTTGCTCGCGCTCTTTGCGCATCTGTTTGCGCTTGCGAGAACTCAGTGCATCGAGAAAATCCTGAAAATCCCGATAACCGCGATTCTGCCAGTGGTATTGACAGCCAACGCGCTGCAACCAGCCGGGCTGCTCGCTCAATGCCGCGTCGGTGAACGCATCGGTGAAATTGATGTGGGCGCTGGAGAGCCCCTCAAGCTCAAGGTAGCCCGGCAGGCTTTTCAATAACTCGAAGCCGTCTTCGACCGTGGCCGCCAACAACCGTGGCCCGGTGACGGGACTGAACGGCACGGCGGTCAACAGTTTGGGGTAGTAATCGATGCCGGCGCGTTCACAGGCATCGGCCCAGGCGTGATCGAACACATACTCGCCGTAGGAATGCCACTTGCGATAACTGGGTAGCGCGGCGATCAGGCGGTCACCTTCAACGTGCAGCAAATGCTCGGGCTGCCAGCCAGAATGGGGGCCGACGCTGCCGCTGTCTTCCAGTGCGCTCAAAAAAGCGTGACGCAGAAAAGGCTGAGTCTCGGGCACCAGGGCGTCCCAGGTCTGCGGGGCGATTTCTGACAGTCTTTGCAGGCGTTGCAACGGCATCACCATCCTCACTCTTCATGGCGTGAAAGCCCCGCGAGTATCGCCTATCGCTCTGTATTGCACACGAGCAAAACGACGACAGTGCTCTAACTCAATAGTTCAAGACGACTCTGTATCGTCATCGACATGACATCACATCGCCACTGCTCTGTCATAAACCATCGCGATACTGGCGCCTGTTTTTAGAGCGCCGGGTTATACCCGGTCACTGTTTTCCGCCCCTAAATGGTCGGTTGTGTCCCGGATGGCTCTGTCATCCCCTCTCATCTTCGGAGATTGATATGCGTCTTGCTTCCACGAAAACTGCGGCGGCCTTGTGCGGTGGCCTGCTGTTGGCCATGAGTGTTCCGGCCAGTGCCGCAGTCGACGCCAAACTGCTCGACATGCTCAAGGCTAACGGCTCGATCACCAACGCGCAGTACAGCGAACTGCAAGCCGAGCTGGCCAGGGATCAGAAAGACCAGCAGATCGCCCGTCAGGCTCAGCAAGAGACCAACGAGCAAATCGCGGCCACCGCGAAGAAAACCGACGCTCTGAGCACTTTCGACCAGAAGCTTGCATGGGCGGCAAAGACCCAGTTCAAGGGCGACGTGCGTTTCCGTGAAGAAACCGTGCACAACGATGGTGTGCCAAACAACAAGGACCAGGATCGCCAGCGCATTCGTGCCCGCCTGGGTGCCTACAGCGAAATCAACCCGCAAGTCGACACCGGTATCCGTATCGCCACCGGCAGCAACGACGACGCTCGCTCGACCAACCAGGACCTGAACAACTACTTCGACAAGAAGCAGATCTGGCTGGACCTGGGTTACATCGACTACCACCCTGACGCGATCAAGAACCTGCACCTGGTTGGCGGCAAGATGCCGCAACAATGGGTGAGCATGGGCGACATCATCTGGGATAGCGACATCAACCCGGAAGGTCTGGCAGTCACCTACAAGTACCCGCTGAGCGGCAGCACCGAGCTGTTCGGTAGCGCCGGTCACTACACCCTCAAGGACAACGTCGACGGTGAAGGCGTGCAGTTCAAGCACGACCTGCGCCTGTACGCTGGTCAGTTGGGTGGTCGCTTCGCCATTACCGACAGCATGAAAATGACGTTGGGCGGCAGTATCTACTCCTACGACAACGACAGCAGCAGTGCCTGCCCTACCTCCGGCACCGTTACCACACCATGCGCCCTGGCCGTCAACGGCAACAGCCCGAACGAAACCTTCAAACTGTACGAAGGTTTTGGTCAACTGGACTTCAGCAACCTGCCAGTTCCGCTGTCGATCTACGGTCAGTACGTCAACAACGCCGATGCCAGCAACGACCAGGACACTGGCTGGTTGGCCGGTGTGAAGTCCAAGGTCTACGGCTTCAACCTGGACTACAACTACCGCGATGTGCAGCGTAACGCTGTGGTGGGTGCCTTCACCGACTCCGACTTCGCCAACGGCTTCACCGGTTCGCGCGGCAGCAAGCTGAAAGTGAGCTACGATCTGGACAAGAACTTCGCCTTGGGCGCGACCTACTTCATGGCGACCTCGGACCAGACCAACGCCAACATCAAGAAAACCGATTCGGACATCAACACCCTGCAACTGGATGCCGAAGCCAAGTTCTGATTTACCCCGCTACACGACCCGGGCAAGGAAGCCCGGGCCGCTTTTACAGCCTGGCGTTGGTGTGTCGGTCCCCATCATCCTCCGACACATCAACGCCGGGCTGTTTGTTTTTGCCAACCCGCCCTTGTAGGAGCGAGCTTGCTCGCGATTAACCCGAGCACGCCGCGGGGCGTCAGGTTTATCGCGTTATCGTTGACGACCATCGCGAGCAAGCTCGCTCCTACAGCTTGCGCAGCAACACGCTACCAATCGAATAACCGGCACCGAACGAGCTGAGCACGGCCAGCGAACCGGCGGCCAGATCGTCCTGGTTCTTGTGGAAGGCAATCACGGAACCGGCGGAACTGGTGTTGGCGTAGGTGTCGAGAATCACCGGCGCTTCCTGTTCGGTGGCGTCGCGGCCCAGCAGCTTCTTGACGATCAGGTGGTTCATGCTGAGGTTGGCCTGGTGCAGCCAGAAGCGCTTCACGTCGCTGACGTTGAGCTGATTCTCTTGCAGATGCTCAGCGATCAGCTCGGCCACCATCGGGCAGACTTCCTTGAACACCTTGCGGCCTTCCTGCACGAACAGTTTGTCCTTGGCGCCAATACCCTCTTCCGCCGCGCGGTTGAGGAAGCCGAAGTTGTTGCGGATGTTGTTGGAGAACTTGGTCAGCAGCTTGGTGCTGACGATGTCGAACTGGTACTTGGACGTCGCCAGGTCGGCACGCTCGATGATCACCGCAGTGGCGGCATCGCCGAAAATGAAGTGGCTGTCGCGGTCACGGAAGTTCAAGTGGCCGGTGCAGACTTCCGGGTTGACCATCAGGATCGCCCGGGCCTGGCCCAATTGCACGCTGTTGGCGGCGGTCTGGATACCGAAGGTCGCCGAAGAACACGCCACGTTCATGTCGAAACCGAAACCCTGGATGCCCAGCGCTTCCTGGACTTCGATGGCAATGGCCGGGTAAGCGCGTTGCAGGTTGGAACAGGCGACGATCACGCCGTCGATGTCGGCAGCAGTCTTGCCGGCGCGCTGCAAGGCTTGTTCGGCAGCGCCGATGGCCATCTGGCACAGCACCGACCACTCATCGTTGGAGCGTTCCGGCAAGCGTGGGGCCATGCGTTGCGGGTCAAGGATGCCGTCCTTGTCCATGACAAAGCGGCTCTTGATACCGGAGGCTTTTTCGATGAACGCTGCGCTGGATTCGGTCAACGCTTCCACTTCACCACGCGCGATGGCATCGGCGTTGTCGGCGTTGAATTGCGCCACGTAAGTATTGAAAGACTGCACCAGCTCTTCGTTGGAAATGCTGTTGGCCGGGGTGTACAGGCCGGTGCCGCTGATGACGACGTTATGCATGGTCGTGTCTCTAATCTGTTCAGGCAGAAAGCATTGGCACCGTCGTACCAACACGCAAAGGGTCTATTCCCATCCTGGGGACGCAAACCTGGCATCGCTGTATTCCGACCCGCCCGCGACCGTGAAGGCTCAAAACCGCCGGGCCGGCGTTTATAGGCGCGAAGTTTGCCATAAACGTGGGCATTTCGCCCCTATTTGCTGGATCAAACTCCCACTGACACACCACCTGACCTGTGGGAGCGGGCTTGCTCGCGAAGGCGGTGTCTCAGGCGACAGTGATATCGACTGAGACACCGCC